>JAIFMY010000181.1 GCA_020048155.1 Bacteroidota bacterium | reverse complement strand
AACTTTTATTATCATTGTTTCCATAGCATCTTTTTTACAAATTTACAGAAAAAGTTTTAATTGAATTCGGTGAAATGCTTTTTGTTTACAATTTAACCAAATTTCCTCTTAACGCAGGGTAAGACCTATAAAACACAAAAAGCGAAACCTGTGGCTTCGCTTTTCATGCAGTATGTATTTAAATTTCAAACGATTATTATTCGAAAGTGTCTTTTAGTTGTTGAGAGAATTCTTTGATGCGCTGTTCCTGGTCTTTGCGGCAGATGAGGATATCGCCATTGTTTTCTACCACTATGTAGTCAGAAAGGCCTTGTACCACAATTCGCTTGCCTTCAGATACTTTTATCACACAATCGCTCGATTCTATGGCAATGGCCTTGCCAGATAGTACATTGCGGTTTTCGTCCTTGGGCGCCAACTCGTGCAGCGAACGCCATGTTCCCAAATCGGACCAGCCAAACTCTGAAGGGAAAACGTATACATTATCTGCTTTTTCCATCACACCATAGTCTATAGATATATTTTGGCATTGCGGAAAATACGTATTTATGGCTTCTTGTTCTGCGGGGGTGTAGTAAGTACTCTTTATGGCATCAAACTTAGAAGCCACTTCAGGCAAATAGCTAGCGATTGCCTGGTTGATTATATCGGCACGCCAAATAAAGATTCCCGAATTCCAGAAATATTCGCTGGTGCTTATATAGCCTGCGGCTACTTGCGCTGTTGGTTTTTCTTTAAAGCCTGCTACTTTGTAAAATCCATTCTCCCCCTCTGCCGATTTTTTGATATATCCATAGCCAGTAGCCGGGAAATCGGGTTGTATGCCTAAAGTCACAATGCTGTCATTTGTACTTACAAAATATAGCGACTGGCGTATGGTATTTCTGAAAACTAACGAATTGCTAATCACATGGTCCGAAGGTGTAACCACAATATTAGCCTTTGGCGATATCATTGCAATCTTGCTACATGCATAAGCTATACAAGGGGCTGTATTGCGCATGATGGGCTCCAGTAGTATCTGATTGTCTGTCAGATAAGGCAATTGCTGCTTAACGATATTGTAGTACAATTTATTAGTAACTATGTAAACATTTTCGTGTGGAATAATATCAGCAAACCTTTCAACGGTCTCTTGCAGCATGGTTTTCCCTTCTCCCAATATATCAATAAATTGCTTAGGATGCTGCTCGGTACTCATAGGCCAGAAACGGCTTCCTATGCCACCGGCCATTACTATCAGATAGTTATCACTCATTTTAGAAATGAATTTTTGAATTTTACATGTACAAAATTATTCATTCATCTGAACTTTCTGTGCCAAAGCCTGCTTTTTTTGTTGCCAGTGTGCAACTACCAAATACGCATATACACTCGCGAAAAGGTATGCTCCATTGATACGCAACAATGCCGACTCGAACATAAAAAACCAGATAAAAACTACTCCGGCTGCCACAAAATACGAATGCTTATTTCTGATGCCCAATATGATGAGGATGCCCAACATTGCAACCAACAGCAGCAAATTGGTAATTCCAGATTGAAAGGTAGCTTCGAGGTACTGGTTGTGACAGTTAAACTCATTTTTGCGGAAATAATCTGAATTCAATTTTTCAAACTCAGTATTTAATAATGCTTTGGTATTGCCACTGCCTACTCCGGTAAGCCAATGATCCTGCAAGAGATTAAGAGTAACAAACCAAATTGAAAAACGGTCGTCGGCCCTTTCCTTGTAATTCTCATTGTAGAAAGGTTTATCAAAATTCTGGTATTGCTGGTACAATGGTTTTAAACGTGCATTCATCACAAAAACGCTCAATACCACAAATGCTAAAAGTCCCGCCAATGCGAGCATTTTAGCGTGTTTGCGCTTGTAGTAAAAAACCTCAAAAAAGAGTAAACTACCTACTACCCCTAAAAATGCAACAATGCCCGCTCTGCTGACAAGCAAGAAAATAAATAATGCAAAAAATAACAAAAGTTTGATAAGCAATGCCCGAACCAACCAGGTTTGCTTTGTTTTTGTAAGCCAAATATATACTATCACAAAAGCAATATTCACCATCACCGAAAAATAACCCGGATGCATGAAAGTACTTAGATTGCTGTATGAAAAAGTACTATACCCATGTGCGATTGCGTACCAGTCGGAAAAACCTTCGGACGGGTATATCTGGTGGGTGATAATCCATTGCCCATCGGTATAGGCTACTGATTTATGTATTGCAATGGCGAGTAAATAAATGGCAGCAACCGACACTCCGCTTACAAAAGCTATGAATAAATACTTGCGTTTGCTCCACAATTTGGTAAGCAAGTATGGCATGAAAACAGGGAAAATAAATAATGCTCCCGTACGCTGCCATATGGTGTAAGCGCGATCGAAATCGTTGGAAGTGACCATGCCCACTGCTACTACAAAAAAATATGCCACAGGCAACCACAGAGCCTTGTTTCCACCCCATATATAAGCGAAACTTTTATAAAAATCCTTATTGATGATGTTGAAAAAGATAAACCCCGCAATCATGAAATTGTTGCGCTGCGTGCTGAATGGCATCAGAAATAGAAATGCCGTTAGAAATATAAACGATAAACTCTCTTTCCAATTCGATTTATTGAACTCTACTTCAGATATTTGTTGCATATACTGATTGTTAGCTGAAATTTTGAATGATGTTTTTTACTTTATTTTTAAAAATACTTAATATTTTGGGCATAAGCCTATAAATGGGATAAAATATTGAAATTTTAAATTTATTCATTTTGAAAGATTGAATCACTTCCAGGTTTCTTTTCAAAAAAGAAGATGCTACTCCACTGGCACCACCTATGCGCATTTTGACCATAGAAACAGGCAAGTAACTGCTTGCCACCTGATGCTTCTCAAGAAAACGAAGCATGAGTTCAAAATCGGCAGCCAAAGAATACCGGGTATTAAAATAGCCAAACTGTTGGTATATTTCCTTTTTCACAAAAAAAGTAGGATGTGGTGGATGCCATCCATGCTTGAAAGAACCAGGCTCAAAAGGCTTGGTTATCCAAGTGCGTACCACTTTATCGGTATCGTCGGTGGCTACAAAATCTAGGTCGCCATATACAATATTGCAGCAAGATTGCTCAAACAGATTTACTACCTGACTGATGATGGTATTGCTGGCATACATATCGTCGGAATTGAGTGTAGCCACTATATCACCTGTTGCCAGTTTCAAACCTTTATTCATGGCATCGTAAATGCCATTGTCGGGTTCAGAAATGACCAAGCTGATTTTGTTTCCATATTCTCCTATTATCTGCATGGTCTTATCAGCAGATTTTCCGTCGATGATGATATATTCAATATCCGGATAATCCTGGCTCAGCACCGAGTCTATGGCCGTGCGTATATACTTTTCGCTATTGTAGCAAACAGTAATAATCGAAACTTTATGCCCGGATGTGCTATTCACTTTTCAATTACAGGATTAATCGTCTTATTTGGTTCAGGGTATATCATGCTTCAGCCATTCTGAGTAGCCTTATGTATCACTATTTACTTATTCTATTCGGCATCTTAGAAAAGGACTCAAAAATAGCGGATTTACTCTTATCAGAGAGAGTTTTGCCCGAAACTTCTATAATTTCATGTAAATTTTCAGGATTAGTGGTGCCAAATACACAACTGACAATGGCTTTGTTTTCGAGAATATATGAAAATGCCGCCTGAGCAGCAGTCATTTCGGAAACGGAAGCCAGGGTTTCGCGCATGATTCCGGAATTGTTCTTCAGTTCGCGGGTGGTAGATTTGAGCAGAGTACGCAGCAAATACCAGAAAAATGATCCCGTTTTAACTGAGCCAATTTGTCCTTTCAGTATATGACCTTGCGCCAAAACAGTGCCTGCAACTACTCCAATTCCAGCCGCAGAAAGTGTATCTATGATGGGATTTCTGTCCAATTGCAGCACATTGTAATCTATGAGCACCATATCAAATACATCGGGATGTTTAGCTATAAATTGCATGTCCGTTTCCACATGCACATTGGCGCCTATATACCTGATTAGCTGTTTCTGTTTCAAAGACTCTAGGCGCTGCATGAGAGGTTCTGTAATCTCGGAAGCAGAAATGCCATGCAACTGGAATATATCCAAATATCCGCAATTCAAATTCTCTATCGATTTATGTATAGATTTTTCAATCCCTTCCGGGCTAAAATCTTTTGTAACTTTTTGTCTGTTCAACGGATTTGAGCTACCAACCGTAGTGCCTCCTTTGGTAGAAATTACCAATTTAGACCTATCGTTTGTTTGTAGTATCTTTTTGATTATTCTGCCCAGGCGAGGTTCTGCATAAAAATTTGAGTAATTGTGCCCGGTATCAAAAAAATTCACTCCTTTTTCGAATGCTTCCACAACAATTTTTTCAGCCAAAGACTCCGAGAAATTTTTGTTTCCCCAATATCCCGAACATCCCAGTGATATTTCGGAAATGAGCAAATCGGTTTTACCTAATTTTCTATACTTCATGAAAGAATTTTGTTATCAAGGTTTGAATATGGCATACAAGCTGGCTTTATGGCTTTCCTGCGAAAAATAATGTTGGAATCTTTTCTGCAAATAATCTGACCAATAGGTGCGTTCTTCCGGCTGCAATGCCAATACTTTCAGCATCGTTTCTCTGAGCGATTCCACAGATTTTGCTTGTGTGGTAAAAGGATATTCCTGCCCCAGCATATCAGGAATAGCTCCTACATTGCTGGCTATGACCAATGTACCTGCTGCCATGGCTTCCAGCAGCACCAATGGTTGACCTTCGTTGTGCGATGGCAAAACCAAACACATAGCAGAGGCTATTTCCTTGTATTTACGGTGTTCATCTTCGATCAGTTCGTTTAGCTCTACACTTGGCGAAAGCATGCGCCGGACTTTCGATTTTATTTCTTCGGAAGTGAACTGCCCAAAACATCTGGCACTTGCCCCCTGATCTGAAAGCTGATGAATAGCTTCCAGAAATTCCAGTATCCCTTTCTCGAATATATAATTACTCAAAAACAGGAATCGCTTATTTACGGGTATTGTATTTTCGGGCAATATCGGGAAGATGGTATTGGGTAAAACAACATATTTGTGTGAGTAAGGCAATTGTTTGTATATAAACTTATCCGACAAAAAGACGATGTGCTCGGCAAGGCCAAAAATGATGCGTGATGCCAGCCGATGCAACAATTTCCGTTTATAGAACAGATGGAAATCGCCCCGATGAATATGAACCACTACCCGAGCCTTGGGATTAAATATCTTGAACAAAAGTATAGGAACCGAAGACTTGAAACACCCTACAAACGACAGAGAAAATGTAGCGTAATAATAATGGTACTTGTGTCTGATGGCCAATAGCAATACCTGCCGGCAATACCTTAGAAATGCAAAGTACTTATTCAGCGAAAACCTGTTGTATTCTATCAAATCTATATGCTCTTCTACTATATCTATGATATAATTTTCAGCGAGCATCGATAAATTTACCTGATTGGAAATGGGTACTCCGTGAATGCTTCGAGGTGGTAATTCGCCAAAAAATAAAAGTCTTTTCTTTTGCATCAAATCTTTGTTATGCAACTGTGTTATGGCTTTGCTCTCAAGTATTATACAAAGTTATTTTGTTATAGAGGTCACGCTTCGACAAGTTCAGCGTCCGTTAAGTCTCGTATTCCTTACATACGGTCGTTGAACCTGTCGAAACGACTCCTAATTGCTATAATAACCGTCAAGTAGTTTTATACCTAAATTTTCTTTATCGCCTTTATGCCTATAAGCATCTGGTAGTCTTCATCCACAGCATCAAGCAATTCAGGCTTGGGCAAATCTTCCAAAGCCATTCCCTGCAAAAATGCCACAGAGGCCAGTACATTTCCATAAATAGTAAGTTCAACATTTCCGGCACCATATACCTCTTCAAACATTCTTTTTACCGAAAGGCTTGTAAATCGCCAGTAATCGCCCCAGCGGTCCATATCGAAACGAGAGATCTGAGAAATACCGGCCACGGTGCCCAGAAAAACACCTCCATTTTTGAGAATGAAATGGCTGCCTTCCACCGCTTTTTTTACATCGTAAATAAAATTGAGGGTTTGGGTACAAATAAATGCATCCCATCTCTTTTCGGGCAAAGTATCGAGCTTGCTTAAATCGCCCGTGATGGTGGCTTTTTTATTGTTTGTATCTACATGTAGTATTTCATAGGTGCAGGTATCGTTGCCAAACTTTTTAGAATAAGAGTTTTCGGCAATTTCGCCTACCACGCCCTGTATCAGATGTGCATTTGCTCTCAGGAATTTCTCGATAAAATACCTATCGATGGGCATACCCCGGTCGGTACCAAAATAGGGACTGATGGGTACGTTCAGATTCAGATCGTTGAAAACAACCATTTTATTGGGTTTGAGCAGGTGTAATATTTTGCGTATGGTTTCCTTCATGATTGTTTTTTTACGAATTGGTCGTAGCTACAAAGGGTGTCAGGATAATTATTCTTCAAAAATAAAAACAATTCCTCTAATTTTCCCCAAAGACCGAATTCTTCCAATTCCCAGCTATGCCCCCAGAATTGGATGTGAAACAGCTTTTCCTGCTTGTGCGCATGTTCCACAAATCCTTTCAGAATATCGAAGTAGTCGGCTTTATAGTGTTTGAGTATGTATTGAAACAAGAATAAATCATGTTTCAGTGCATTGAACAACAATGACTTGATGCCCCTGTTGTAAAAATGAAAAGTGGGACGTATGAGCCAGGGATTCTGTGTGGAATTATGCACAGCACCAGTTTCGGCGGTACGAACAGTTTGGAATACTTTCCTCGACAAATCCATGATTTCAGAGTCGAAGAAACCACCTGGCAGGCAAAAATGCGGTACAGATTGGCCTGTGATTTCCTGCAAATAGGTTTGACCATTCACTAATTCCGGGAAAATATTTTCTCTGGGTATTTTGGTCAGGTATAAGTGCGATTGCGTATGCGCCCCCAATTCAAAACCCGCATCAAAAAGTTGACGTACTTCAGCAGGTTTCAGCACATTCCGTTCGGGATTTTTTTCAGGAATAAAAAACATGGCTGGCATGCCATATTTGGCCGACAACTCGGCCATCCTGAAATCTTCAGGCGCACCATCATCCCACGAAAATGTAATTTTCACCATCGGTTACTATATTGAGGATAAATGCTTTGTGGTTTATTTTTTCCGTAAAATATAGAACACACTGGTCGGACGAATTTTTTCCACCCAATTATCGGCATGATATTTTACGCGGGAACTAAGCATTTTACAAATGAGTGCATCTATGTAGGTAATCAGCGTAAAGTTGTATGCCTTTATATCCATTTTTACCAATATTTTTGGAATCACGGGAAATATACAAAGCGTCTCTTTCATTACCTCAAAATCAATTTTTTGAATTTCACGCTTAAAGATATCAAAAGGTATTCCCCGCTCATGCTTGGTGAGTCCGCCTCGCGGAAAATTCCAGTTTCCCATAGAATTAATGGGTTCGCGCATGAGTAAAATACCTCCCGGTTTCAGGCAACGGTGCATTTCTGACAATACAAATGAAACATTAGGTATATGGTGCATCACATCGAAGCATGTCATCAGGTCGAAGGTATCCGTAGCGAAAGGCATACGTCCACTTACATCTGGTGATACATATTTAACCGGCTTGTTCTTAAGAACATCAGACTGAAGTTTGCTCGATGGTTCTAAAATAATCAGCGTTTTTATCTGGTCTATGATGGGCAGAAACTCATGCCCCCAGGCACTACCAATTCCCAGTGCATTTTCGAAAGTCATATTTTTCAGGTACTTGTACCCGAGCATTTTGTTTTACGCATGCGAGGCATATCTGTAGGTACTCAAGTTTTTTGACCCTAATTTGGCGTAGCCTTCCTTTTCTGATTCAAACCATTCTAATATTTGTTGCTCGGTAAAATCATTGCCGTACAATTTTTTACCATCAAAATACTCTAATTCAGATATTTTTGTCATTGTAATGTTATTCAGTTTACATCATCATAAAAAACGTGGAATCAAATTCGAAATTACTGATTATAAGTCAAAATCACCAATTAGTTGATTCCTGTTTTAGAAAATCAACTAATTCAAAAGCGACCTTGTCTGGTAAATATCCCTTTTCTTGTACTGATTTAATGCAGCTTTGGGCTATTTCTTGTGCATTGCTCCGAATTTTAGATTTCCACTCACATATTTTGTCCGCCAAATTTTCAGGGAAATTATGCTTAAAAACATCACCATTAACTTCATGTATAAGCATTTCTATTTCGGGACCATGCAACTGAGCATTATCAGTCGTGATTACCGGAATTCCAAACGAAAGTGCCTGCACTATGGAAAGCCCGATGCCACTGGGGTACACAAAAAGGTCGGCTTCCTGAAAATAACTTGATATTTCTGAACCATATTTTGGCCCTGTACATTGAACTATATCATTCAGACTGAGGTCAGAAATCATTTTTTCTATTACCATCAAATATTCTCCACCGCCCACAATAGTACAACGCATATACTCAAGCCGATTGCTTTCTCTGAGCACTAACAAAGCATAAAGCAAAGTATCCAGGTTTTTTTCGGGGGTTATTCTTCCAGCAAATAGAAGGTGAAATGTTTCGTTGTTTCTTTTATCTATTTTTTGGTTTATAAAACCATAATCCTCTGTATTTATAGAATTTCCAACAACTCGAATTTTATTCAAAGGCAATCCCATCTCCAAGAGGGTATTTTTTCCGGCTATGCTATATGCTAGCGCACCCGAGGAATAGGTATAAATCCATTTGCGAAACTTAAACCCAAATTCTCCCTGATTTCCAATGCTTCCATGCGTCCACCAATACAGTGGCTTTCTGAGTATAAGCCTATAAATAATGAAAATGATAAGAGTATGAATCAAATGAGGGTCGTACCCTCCTATAATCAAAGCATCGGGCTTTTGCTTCAGAATATGAAAAATACTGTGCCTAAGGAAGTAAAACTTTTTACCCAAAAAAGAAAAAAACCTGTACGGAAAAGTTGTAAAATTTCCGGTGTAGCTTTTTATTTCTTGATAGCTTTCACCCGCCACTATTTCAAAATCAAACTGTTCAGATTGCAGAAGTTTATTAAAAACATCGCGGCGATAATGCGCAACTACATGGTCGAGTATGATTATTTTGGGCTTCATTCTTTTATCCATCATATCGGTTTTGTGGTTTTGCTCTTTTTTCATAGCTATAAACCATATAAACTCCCAGCAAAATGATAGCGCAGTAGCTGAACATTTCAACGTATACAAATACTTGCAAGAAGGTTTCAAATGAAAGATTACTAGCCAGAATGAGCAGCCCGATGGCCACAAAGTACAAAACCTGCCAGGCACTGTACCATTTTACCTTACCCAATGACACAAAGAGGCTCGAAAAAGATGAAAGCACAAAATTGAGGGCATACGACCAAACCAAAATGGTTGACAAATACCCCGCATAGCGCCATTTTTCGCCAAACAGGAATGCAAATAACTCTTCACCCAGCAGGCTGATAAATAAGATTTCGGCAAATGCCAAGCCTATGATGATGGCAAAAAGCGTTTTAAGCTCTCTGTATATGGGTTGCTTTTCGCGGAACTTCTCGGCATAACGTTGCAATACCACTCCTGAGAGTGCGGTTGCTCCTAGTGCCATGGGGACTGAAAGCAGCATTTTGGACAAATCGAAAAATCCGGTAGCCTCTTGCCCATAGAATTTGTTTATCAATATGGTGGGCAATGTATAACTACAGGCAGCCATCAGCGCCGGAAGCAGGCTGTATTTCGGAAATTCAGCATATTTCTTCAGTACATATATGGTCTTATCTCTACTAAACCAGCTGATATTCAACCCAGATTTGATGGCCTTTTTTATAAAAACTCCCAGATTGGCAGCATTGCCTATCAGGTCGCCCCAGAGCAAGCCAAAAGCCTTATTTTGCATTGCAAAAATGAATTGCGCACTTCCTTCGAATGCCCTTCTTACGAATTTATTATAACTGATGGCTTTGAAGGCTTTTTTGCGTAGAAGCCAGAAATTTAAACTCTGGTAGGCACCTGTAAGAAAAACTCCCAGAGGCAGCATAAATAAAAAAAAGGAATATTCTTCCTTCAGATTGATAAGTTTTAGAATTTCATCTTTAAAAATATAAATTCCAAACAACAGA
>JAIFMY010000051.1 GCA_020048155.1 Bacteroidota bacterium | reverse complement strand
CGTTACTATTCCCACATCTGACAAGTCTCCTAATGTTTGGGTAGTATTTTTATTATCAATATAAGTTTTTAATGCCAATGAACTGGCTAGCTTATTGTCTACTGCACCTGTCAAATTAACATCGGTAATTATTGCACTTCCGCTTACACCTGTCTGAAGAATTGAACTATTTAATGTAGGTGAAGTAAGCGTTTTATTAGTAAATGTTTCTGTTCCATCTATTGTTGCTAATACTCCTGATGTTGGCAATTCAATACTTGTATTCCCATTCAAATCTATAGTTAAACTGGTTCCAGCTGCTCCTGTAGTACTAAATGCTCCTATTGTTGAGAATAATCCCCCGGTTGAAAAATTACCAGTAGTAGAAAATGTGCCCCCTGTAGTAAAAAGCCCATTGGTTGTAAATGCCCCAGTAGTAGAAAATGTACTTCCTATTGAAAAATTTCCTGCCGTTGTAAATGTACCACCTGTCGTTAATACACCAGCAGTATTAACAGCCCCTCCTAAATTTACAGCATAATTTCCTATACTTGTAATAGTTATCATTCCCGTATTGTCTATAGTTCCATTCCCATTAATTGACTTGTTTAGCCAATTTGTACCATCACTTATCAGAAACTGTCCAGCCGAATGACCAGTTACGTTTACATCGCTCAAACTATCGAGTTTTTGCACCAAAGTTTTGGAATTGATATAAGATTTAACAGCCAATGCACTAGGAATAAGCGAATTGCTAGCACCAGCCAAATTTACATCAGTAAGGATTGCAGTACCCGAAACGCCTGTTTCTAAAGTGGTATTATTGAGGGTCGCAGTATTAAGAATTGGGGAACTTAGTGTTTTATTGCTAAAAGTTTCAGTGCCGGCAAGAGTAGCCAAGGTACCAGTAACAGGTAATACAATATTTGTAGCCGCTGAAGTATTGAATATTACAGAGTTAGCCCCAAGTAATTGAAAATCGCCACCAAGAGAAATATTTTTCCCACCTATCTTAGATATGGTAAGAAAGCCGGTGTTTATCAAACTACCATCACCTGTTATACCCACATTATTCCAACTAGTTCCATTGCCAACCAAAATATTGGCATCAAGCGGACTGGCAGCACCAACGTCGAGCAAATCTCCAAGTACCTGATTTGTGTTTTTATTGTCGACATAATTTTTTATAGCGAGGGAACTCACAAATAAATTGTCAGTAGCAGAAGCAAGAGCAATATCCGCAGAAGTAATGATAGATGTACCAGAAACATTTCCATTGAAAATAGGAGAAACTAAGGTTTTATTTGTAAATGTCTCCGATTGGTTCGTTGTTGCAAGTGTTCCAGTGACTGGCAAAATTAAACTTGTAGCACCGTTAAGGGTGAAATTCAGGTCATAGGGGTTTGTAGTCATGAAACTACCACCCAAATTTACACTTTTACCGGAAAGGGAAGTAACGGTAAGTGAGCCATCATTGGCCAAGATGGCATCTCCACCAATATTTACTTCAGTACTAAAACCAGAAGGCGAACCGATATAAATTTTGCCCAGACTTAACGGCAATGCACCAGAATATACGGGTTTCCAAACCGAACCACTATAAAAATAAAAACTATTTAAATCTGTATCGTATACCAATAAACCTGTTGCAGGACTGGCTATCGCATTTTTCTGCGCAGTAGTAAGTCGAGGAACTAATAAACCTCTGGTTATTGACTTTACATCAAGTACGGCAGAAGGATCCGGATTGTATCCATTTATATCGGTAATTGCAACATTTTGTGCTGAAGCAGTATTCCCAATGAATAAATAACCAGCCAGAACGAAGCAGATGGCAAGATAGCGGAAAAAAGTATTATGTTTTTTAGCCCCTTCTCGTGCAGATAGATAAGTTCTTGTAGGGGAACTTATTTCAGTTATTAGTTGGTAAAAATGTTTCATATCTTGAGGGTTAAAATTTTGTTCGAATAATGTATTAGACCGTATAAATAAAGATTTGGTTGCAGCCATAAAGTTTAGTTAAATTTTCCTTCGGCATCCACTTTTATAAGCATTATCATGCTGTTTCCTTTGAATCCGGTAGTTCCGGCAATGTATATATCTCCATTACTATTTTTCCGGAAAGCAACGGCTTCTTCCGATGTTTCGCTTCCGTATGACAAAGTCCACAAAGTATCGGCTAATTGGTTGCAGCATATCATCCTTATGTCTTGTTCGGTAGAAGATCCGGAGTTTGTAAGGATGTAAAAATCGTTATCATTTTTTTGTAACAAATCTACACCTGTATGTCCTGCTGGTACCGTAACAACTTTGTCGAAAATAATATTCTGAATGCTAGTAGAAATCTTTAAAATTCCTATTCTTCCAGAAGCCTCGCCTTGCAAATAAGTTGTATATAATAACAAAAATGAGTTGGATTCGAATGCTATAATGGCATTGCCAACCTCGTTGTTTGCTCCACCATATGTAGCTTTATCGTTAATAATACCAGCCTCATTTACTGACAAAAGCAAGACATTTGAGAGCAATTGCCCCATATCGCCAAAACTACGCGAGCTGCCAAGCACATATGATTGGTTGTTGTAAACTCGCACCTGACTCACTCTATCGAGTTCGCTGCCTCCATATTGCCTATACCACAAACTATCGCCATTGGCATTTATTTTCATGATAAAAAAGTCTGCGTCTTCTTCTTGAGAAGTTTCATCTTTTATCCAAACATCGCCAGCAATTATAAGGTCACCAGCCTCTGTTAAATCAGCTGAGACAGACTCTTCTCGGTTTGAGTTTCCAAAAAATTTGGTCCATACTAAACTACCGTCCGGATTGTGATAAGATACGGATACTTGAGTATTTGAATTATCTTCGGCGTATATAACTTCTTGATATCCGACAACATAGAAACTTCCAGAGGCTGCAATTTCTATTTGAGTGGCATTCTGAATAATGGTATCGCCTATCTGTTTAGACCATAGGGCATTCCCTTTGGTATCCAAATTCAGGAGCAGCATATCTTCATCATTGATAGTATCGACAAAGTTACCGAGTAAGAAAACCTGATCTGCACTATTTAAATTCAAATCAACACCAGCGTCTAAGCCAGACTTTCCAAAAAGTTTTATAAACCCTTCCTTTCCATCAGACTCATCTTCATATAACGAACAAGCCACCAAAAGAGTAGCTGAAAGTATAAGAATGATATGGTAATATATGTTTCTCATTGATTTTCGGTTCTATACATTTTTCTTTTTCGAGGTTTATAGAAAGATTGTGTATAACCAAACGAAATTTCAGCATCACTAAACCTGAAATCATTATCCATATAGTAGTATTTGTATAAGAATTCAGAATTATCGAACCTCACATCATTTCTTACCATATTGGTTCTGCTAAAGTTATGCTTCAATTCAAGTATAAGGTATCCTTTTCTAATTTGATATTTAAACCCTAGTCCAGCTGCATACGACAAATGCAGTGTATGGCGATATTTTTTTACTGATACATCCGCAGAACTTATACCAGGATTGGAGTTATCAGAATAATCGCGCAATAAATTGCCAGTAGCAGAGAGCAATAGAGCACTATTTACCCCTACAGAAACATAAGGTCTAATATTACCTTTAAGTATATCATACCTAATATATACTGGAAATTCAACGAGCCATTGGCTTTCAGTATACACTACTTTTGCAAAATTGAACATATCATTCTCATACTCAAATTTTCTGTTTTTAATTCCACTTGTAACGTTAAGTTCCAACCTAGGCAACAGATACCTGCTGAAACGAGTAGCTATCTGGAATCCAAATTTTGAGTGGTATATAGGGGTACTTTCAGATAGTTGATAAGTTGCAAATTGATGATCGGCTTCAAGAACCGAAAAATTGGTCCCAGCCGATATACCTACACTGAATATAGGATCAGTAATATAAGTTTCATATAATTCCTGAAACTCCACCGGATCGTTTTCTTGAAGTTGATAAAGTGGCTCAGCACTCAATAAATCGTACATTGCCACATCAGCCTCAAATTTCCTGTCGAGATACAAATATGCAAGTGTAAGTATTCGCAGCGCTTGTACTTTTTCATCTTTCTTAAATCCATTTCTCAAACAATCTTTGAGCATTTCTGGTATTAATTGCAAGTTGCCTTCATCATAGGCTCGTTCAGCACGACGTAAAGAGTTGGTGCACAACGACTGAGCCCCTGCATCATGAGTAATACCCAGAACAACGAGAAAGAATAGGGCGGCTGCCAAATATTTTAAAATCAATGATTTGCGTAAATTATCTAATGCTGTCATTTCCTTTTGGCATATTTGGGAAAGTTGGACGATACTCAATATCTTTAGCTATATATCGGCTCCATTCTTTTGCTGAAAAATTTCTTTTTATAAGTCCGGAAAGCTCTTCTGCCATTTGTTTAGAACGGGTAGGCCAAATCTGAATTTTCCCATCTTTAAAGCCAGACACTATATAATCGCTTTTAGCAGAATAAGAGAACGACCAAACCCAAGAATTTTCATCTTTTAGAATAATGGGTTGCTCATCATAATCCTGGGTATTCCAAACATAAATGGTACCATCTAAACTCGATGCTGAAAGCAATTTGTTATCAGGACTATATTCAATATCGGTTATACGCGATCTTTGTCCGGTAAGTCTAACTACCAATTCCCTTTTCTGAAAATCAAATATAAGTACATTGCCATTAAGTTCGCCTGCTGAGAGTGTATCTCCATTTTGGTTAAAATCAAGTGCAAAAATACCTGAATTGCCAGAGTTTTTGTAATATACTTCAGTTAGCATTCCACCTTTACCTGAATTTGGTATCAGTATTTTACCATCATCGGTTCCCACTATAATTTTGTGCGAAACAGGATTTATAGCCATTGAGCGTATGCGTTGTTCTGAGAGTATATCAGTTATGAAACTGGCATCGGAAGCAGACCACAATTTAAGTGTATTGTCATCAGATACGGAATAAAAATTATTGTCATCGTTGGAAAAGAGAACATTCCAAACTGCTCCCTTATGTCCTTTTATCACTTTAGTACTAAACTGGGGTCCATATAAACTAAGCAATAAGATATCGCTCTGGTTAGTACCTACCACCATAAACTTTCCGTTGCTGCTAATATCGGCACATCTGAAAATATAATTGCCCTCATACATGAGGGTCGATTTGAACTTATTGTCTTTGTAAGTCCAATTATAAATACGTCCATCTGCTCCTACAGAGTAGAAAGAGTTATTCTTAGGATTGTATATTACTTCACGTATAGCATCGTTATGTGCAGTAACGTTGTTATAGTCAAAATTCTTCAACAATTTGAGACTAAAAAATAAAGCACTGTATATATCCTGGTTGTGATTCCTGCCTTGATATTGTGTATTGAAGAGGTGAGCCTGATATGCCATAAGCGCGCGTAACATAGTATCTCTGTCTATTTGCATAGATTTCACAGCCATAGACTGGGCAATAGATTGCATACGAAGTTTAAGGGCATTGTCAGTAGCACTTTCAGCCAGTTCTTTCTGATAATTGGCGACTTTAGCATTGGAGTCGGCTTTTTCCTTCTGTGTATTGGCTTCTTTGGTTTTGGTATCGGCAATTTTACGTTGTTGATTTGCCTCAAGTGCACTTTGAATAGCTCTTTGTCTGGCAGTATCCGCTTCAATTCTCTTTTCTTCAGCCAGAAGTCTTTGACGTTCAGCCTCCAAAGTTTTTTCTTGTGCCAATCGCAATGCTTCCACAGCCTTCTGCTCATTCTCCAAGGCAAGTATTTTCTGACTTTCAGCCAAGGTACGTTGCTTTTCGGCTTCAACCTGAGCTACTATGGCGTAAAGCATAAACATGAGTGATATAAGAGTGGCTGTACCCAAAATAATAGCAAAAATACGGGAACGGCGCAGCGCTCGCTTCTGCAACTTTATCTTATTTTGTTCTTCAGCTATATACTCGGCTTCGCTATTTGCCAAAAATTGCATGGTACGTTCAAAAGCACCAGAATATCTAAGCGCCCAAGCTTTGGTAGGCTTTTGTTTATCGCGCCAGTTTAGGGCCAAATGCAAATCGGGTGGCCGCCAAAGTCCTATTTTACCAACCTGATTTCTTTCAGCAGAATCGGCTAATCGCAAATACATTTGAGCAGATCGCGATTCTTCTTCAACCCATATTTTGAGTTTGTCCCAAATACGCATTAAACTTTCGTGAGATATATCAAGAATGGTATCACCGGATATTACATTTCGGGTAGATGAAATAATAAACGAACGTCCACCTAATTGGAATTTCTCGATCACTTCAACTGTTTCCGGCAATGAAGCACCTGAAATAGCCATAATTTCGAAAACACTGGAGGGACGCCGTATACCGCGGTTGTCCCCTCCTAATTCGGTAAGAGCTTTGAAAATAGTTTCGCATATGACTTCGCCTCTGAGAGATAACTCAGAAAAAGCTTCGTTTGCATGCTCCGATAATGCCTTTTCCATTCGGCCAATGGCAATATAATGCATAATATCAATAGGCTCTTCACCCTCTCTATGCACCATCCAATAATCCCAGGTACGCATAAGTGCATGCTGCAAAATAGGCAACTGGTCAGTTTTATCACCTATATCATTGAGCAGTTGGTGAACAAGATGCGGAGTGATTTTACCTCCTCCAACAGCGATAGGACCCTCGATGGTTTTTCGCATATCATCACGCGTCATTTGCGGAATGAGGTAGTGGCTATCGTTGATCAACCGTGTAAGCTCTTGATATTGTGCACATTCACCAATAAAGTCAGACCTCATGGTGAGTACAATATAAATAGGCACATTTTTTTGATAAACTGCTTCTAAAAGCATTTTAACAAAAGCAATAGATTCGTTTGTACTGTTTCGGTTAGTATTGACTTGTTTGTACCGGAATAACTCCTCGAATTGGTCTACCATGATGAGTATATTCTCATCAGTTTTCCTATTCATTTGAGCCACAGCATCTACCAAACCAAGAGAACTACTACGCAGAATAGATTCTACAATAGCTTCTTTAAGGTTAAGTTCGTCGGGTTTAAGGTAATATTCTGTATCCGATTTTACGATGGCTTTAGCCAGATTTTCAAGTGGTCCTGCACCCGGGCGCATAGTAACTATCTTCCAACGCGAACCTGCATCTGTAATAAATCCACCATAGAGCGTTGGAACCAGACCGCAATACATAAGTGAGGATTTTCCACTACCACTAGCGCCGAGAACAGCTACAAATTTGTGAGTAGCCAGATTTTGAAGCAACTCTTCGCTCTGCCCTTCCCGTCCAAAAAACAAATGACTCTCATCTACCGTAAATGGGCGCAACCCTGGGAAAGGGTTGAAAACCGCATCACGCGTAATTGTCAAAGGTTTAACGTATTGCAGGGTTTTGTGCATCTACTAGTTGTTCATTAAATCATTTATAAATAGTTTATAGTCGGGATATTCAGTGTAAATAATTTCAAAATCTTCAAGACTATCAGTATATAAATCGTCCAATGATGAATTGGAAATCAATATTTTACGTTCAAAAGGCTTATTTCTGCCAAAACCCTTCGATTTCATTATGTCCTTCAACTTACTATCAAGCCAAGCAGAATTATCATTGTTATGATAAAGTACTACTATATCACACATTATCAATAGATTTCTATGCATATCGAGCTTTTCAGCCTGAGTGCCATCATTGTCTATTGTTCTTACAATATAGCCGCTTGTTTTGTGCAAACTGATTAATTCTTCAAGGTTAGCATCAACCAATGAATCGGCAATGAAATATACTAATTTATTTTTATCATTTGCAAGGTCATTTGTATTTAAATCTTTGAACAAATTATTAAAAATCTGCAGGGACGAAATTACAATAGATTTGAAAATTTCTAAAGGGGTTTGAATTAATTCTGCTCCATACAGCAAATCGGCATCACGCCTTAAGTTTTCGATGAAGTAACCTTGATCTTCATTAGGTTCCAAATCGGGTGAAAGCCATACAAACCTGTAAGCAATATTCAGATTGCGCACTGTTTGAAGTTGAAATAGATGATTGGCCGCTATGGGGTTCAATATCTGCTTCTTGCTAGCTCGAAAATAATCTGCTGCATATTTGTTCTGGATTTCAATTTTGCGAATATCACCATCTGATATATCTCTGGTTTTTTCGCCTAAGATATGAATTACAAGATTGGTTTGTTCGAAATAAGCATAAAGTTGGTGCTGCAATTTTGCAGATTCCCAATCAATAGGCTTATCTGGCAATATATTCACGCCCCTTCTCAATAATTCTCTTTTCAGAATTTCGCGATTAGAAGTCTGATCGTCAGTGGTTTCAGCTAAATATACAGTGAGTCCTTTAAAGATTTCAGCGGCATCTTCATATTTTATATAGGTAAGCACATGATAAGCCAAATCGATGAAACGCAACCAAAAAGTAGAGTTAATTGTTCCGCTTTTTGTAAAATCGAATTCAATAAACTGATTTTCAATAGTTTGATAAAATTCGTATGCAAAAAAAGCATCGGTGTACTTATTATTGGTTTTAAGTGGCAAAGGAATAACCCAAATGCCATCCACATAAGCCGTACTCATCCAATCGTCTTTTCTATCGAGAAATTTAACCATTGCATCAGAAAGCAATATGATACTTACATGCTGGGGATTGTGCTCAGGTAAAGAATCAATAATTCGAATATGATTCACAACTACTTCATTTCGCCAGATTCTAAGTATAACAAAACGGAGGTAATAACTAAAATTATCACCCCAGCTTCCAATAGAATCGTTTTGAACACTATAGATGTCTATATTAAGTAGTTTCTGCATTTTTTGCTTCACATTAGCTTTGCGTAGGTGAAAAGAATTTGACCAGAAATAATAATCAAAAACTTTGCCGTATTTACTCTATTCTTACGCCTATCACCAATATATCATCAATCTGAGGAATATCGCCCCTCCAATTCTCAATAACTTCTTCTAGTAATGCCTTTTGGTCTTCTAATTTGTTGTTATAAATTTCTTGAAGCAATCCTCTGAAGTTTTTCTTGAGGTATTTTCTATTTTTGGGCCCGCCAAACTGATCGGCATATCCATCTGAGAAAATATAGAAGGTATCTCCCTTTTTGAAATTAAACTGGTGGTTGGTAAATTTGGTTAGTTCAACATCTACAAAATTACCAACTGGCGATTTATCAGCATCAATAACACTTAGATTTCCATCGCTTATAAATACCAATGGGTTGTGTGCACCGGCATACTCAATTGTATTGTTGTTGAGGTCTATACATACGAGTGCCATATCCATCCCGTCTTTTATATTTGTGCCACCTGAGCGCTGTCTCATGGTAGAAGTAATACGTTCATTCATTACACTTAGGATTTCGCCCGGATGATATTTTTTCAGAATATTGACTGCATAATCTAAGTGGTTGTGTCCTACAATACTCATAAAAGCTCCTGGAACTCCGTGCCCGGTGCAGTCTACAGCAGCTATAAGAATGCGGTTATCAATTTTAGTAACCCAATAGAAGTCGCCGCTTACAATATCTTTAGGTTTGTATAATACAAATGAGCTTGGCAGCATTTCTTTTACATAACCATCAGATGGCATGATAGCATTCTGCAAGCGGCGTGCATAATGAATACTGTCCATGATGGCTTTTTGCTGATTTTCGATTTTATCTTTCTGTCTTACAATTTCTGCGGTACGGTCAGCAACCATTTGCTCCAACTCGTTATAATATTTTTCCAATTGCTCAAGCATAAGATTAAATTGCTCTGACAGGCTAGTAATTTCGTTGTTTCCAAACACTTCTGCGCGGTCATTCAGATTGCCATCGCGAATTCGTATTACATTATCAACCAATTTTTTTATTGGTTTGGTAATTCGCTGCGCCTTCATGTAAATAACAAAAATCACAACCAGAATGGATAGGCCGAAAATGAATACAAATTTCAAGTATTCATTACGCATCATTTTCTGTTCAGGCTCTTTGCTTGTTACTATGCTTATAACACTACTTTGGTACAAAGAGGTATTTGTACGTTTCATGATGAAGTATTCGTAGTTCAAATCTTCTCCATTACGTCGTACATCGATTTTAACATTATCCATTTTGTCGAAAGCCTCACGCAGTGCCATAGATGTTTCAGAACTATCCGTGACAGTTCGCCCTGTGATGTATGAAAAAGGATAATCTGCAGCAATAAATAAGTCAATCTCTTTAATGCGAGCGTCTTTGCCGGGTATATCCATGACTCGTTTGCGTACTAGCTGCAGAATGGTATCGGCTTCGGCAGAATAATTTCCTGTTTCCACTATATATTTGCCATCTTTTGTGGGCTGATAGGTGTATTTTTTAATGCGCTTGGTTGATGACTCTATTGAGAATCTCTCGCTTACCATAGTATCACCCATAGTTACCGAAATAAGAAAATTTTTAAAACTTTCGCCCCAGTCAAATACATTTAAGCCAAAATCTTCTTTAAACGTGGTATTGACTATCAGTCCGGTTTCCATTTCTATGATGTAGATGTCTTCTAAATCCGGATTCATTCCCATTTCACGTTGCACTCTATCCAAATCCATGGTCTTGATACTATCCGAATTTTTGAAATAGGTGGTTATCAACTTATGGCTAACCATCTCAAGGTGAGCATCAAGTGTATTTTCGACCATGAGCAAAGCTGCATCCTGAAATTCGAGTATGTATTTAATTTCGTCGGTGATATTCTCGTTGGTACGTGTATTAAACTGAGTTATAAGTTGCTGTATATTAGTTATATTCAAAACTGCCAATACAAGCAAAGCGGCTATAACCGGAATAATAATATTGATTATCAGTTGCTTAAATATGGTTGTGCGTCGCATTTTTCAGAATATTAAAAACGGTTGGTCGTTTTATAATCTTATAAAATTAGTTATAATATTTAAAAAGTCAATGCTTTGAAAAAAGTTATTTTCTAAATGGACTTTGAATTAGCTAAAGGCAAAGAAATAGCAAATTCAACACCGTCATTCAAAATAGATTTTATTTCAATGCTACCTTTATGAGTCTTAGTAATGATGTCGTAACTCAAAGAAAGTCCCAAACCAGTTCCCTTTCCGGCAGGTTTGGTTGTAAAAAATGGCTGAAAAATTTGATTCCTTATTTCGTCGGGTATCCCTTCGCCATTGTCCTTGAACACGAATGTGAGATTTTTTTCATTTTTCTCGATGCTTATATTTATTTCAGGCATATAATTGGTTATTGTGTTAAGTTTTTGCTGCATACTATAGCATGCATTTGTGATAAGATTGATAATAACACGACTAAATTGCTGAGGTTGAATATGGTTAAAAATTTCGTCAGATGCAGAATGATAAATTATATTGGCTATAAATTCCGGATGTTCGTTTCGGAATCCAAGGTAGGCGAGCTGGGTATAGTCTTTTATCAATTGTACCACATTCACCCTTTCAAAATGCGAATCAGATGAACCACTATGAGAAAGCATTTCCTTAATGATGGCTTCTGCACGGTGGCTGTGCTTCAATATTTTGACAAGATTAGATGATATTGTTTCCAAATCTTCGGTTAAATATGTGGGTGAAAAATCATTCTTTGCAATATCTTGTAGCAATGACTGGGCCAACTCTACAGACAATTGGGTAAAATTAGTAATAAAATTGAGTGGGTTTCTTATTTCGTGAGCGATGCCGGCAGTCAATTGTCCGAGCGAAGCAAGTTTCTCTTGCTGAATAAGTTGCTCTTGTGTACTATTTAAATCATCTAAAGTCTTCTCGAGGCTGAGCATCAATTTTGAGCGTATATATGCTGCAAGCAGGTAGTCACGCAATTGAGAGATAAGTTCAGCATTTTCATGCGAAATACCTTGGCTACCAACGCTTTCAAGCACTACCATCGCATTTGCTTCCGTAGTTCGGCCAAGCAGCAAAACTATGCGCTTGTATGTGTTGGGTACATCGGCTTGCATCATCAAAACATATTCTTCTGTTTCGGCTCCAATTGCATGAATATTTTTGTAAAATTCGATCCAGCTAAGATTTTTGTATGGAACTTCACTCTCTTGGTAGCCCAAAGTTGCTTTTGTCTCCAAGCGTTTTTCAGGATTATTAGTATCTAAAAAGGCCAGCTTATCAACTCCATCTAGTTGATTCAACTTTTTGAGCAACATCGTAAACATTTGCAAATAATTTACTTCAGAATTAAGAGTATTGATGATAGAATTTATTTGCTCCATTTGCCGGTTTTTAACGGCCAGTTGATTTGAAGTACGTTCCAATTCCTCTTTTTGTCTGAGCAATTTAGAAGTGCGTTCTAATACTCTGTTTTCTAGATGCTCATGATATTCTTGTATACGCTGCACCATATCATTGAATTTATTGGCAAGGGTAGCAAACTCTAAAGGAGATTTGATTTCCAATCTGTGCGAATAATCACCCCCTGATATCTTAGATGCTGCGGCTATCATTTTGTCAACTAGTTTTACTAAATGCATAGAATTGAAATAGATAAAAGTACCTATCAGCGCCAGTGTAACCAAGAAAGTTAGTACCATGCGTATGCCTTGGTTGGTAAGGAGAGCTTTTTCGTGTTCAATGTTTTCTACAACCCTTATTACAAAGTGCTTGTAAAGTCCTGATTCCTGATTTGCGATATACTGATAGGTGTATCTGTGCCAGCCAGAATCTGAATGGGTTTCATAATTGAACAATTGTTTGCTTCTAAAAACTTCCAGAATATAATCTTTATCGCTAAAATTAATTTTACGTCCGAGAGAATAAATGGTTGTATCTACAACAGTAAGAATTTCAGCAGATTGTATATGGCCATCTTTTTTGGAAGATATCTCAAAAAGTCTTTGATTTATAAATTTTACCAGTTTTTCGGCACCAGGCGAGCTTATTCCAAGTTCAAGTATGTATTTTCCACCAGGAGTTGGTTGGTAGGTATATATTCGTGGACGCCCCGAAACGGATTCTATTGTAAAACCTGCAGTCTTAAAAACATTTTCGTCCCAGACAGATTGTAAGAATGCTTTGTGCTCTTTTCCAAAATCGAATAAATTGAGCCCCTTGTCTCTGCTAAACGTGGTATTCACTACAATACCTTGCTTGCTTATCACGTAAATATCAATATAAGGTGCCATAGCGCCAAGGTCATCTTTGATACGGTCAAGATTTACTTTTTCAGGATTTAAGCCATCGGTAACAACTTTGTTAGCGATATTATAGCTCAATAATTGTAACTGACTAATTATTAAGTCTTCAACTACATTCAACGATACATTCTGATAATCTATCACAGATTTTATATCGTCGAAAATCAGTTTGTTTTGTTGTTCATTTGTTTCTTTAAGTATATTTCTTAGCGTCAGGTAGTTTATAGCACCTAGAATAATAAATACTGCGCTTACCAGCAAAAGTACATTGGTGATTAAAAGTCGGTAAACTGTATTTTTAGTCATACTGTTTCAAGTTGATTCTTAGGGGGAAATATTTTAAGATTCGACATCACTTTGCAAAACGACAGGTTATCGTATACAATTTCGAACCAAGTACCGGATTCAAGCATAAAAAAATCGGTATCGGTGCCTGGAAAAATGGTATAACCTTGCGATACAGGATTGTACAAACAGGCTGTAAACAATAAGTCGCCTTTTTGCATCTGCATTTCCAATACATTGTCCACCTTTATATGAAGCGAACCATTGTTCAAGAAGATGAGAGTACCGGTAGCTTTATCGTCAAAAGGGGTAAACAAGTTGTCGCGAAGGCTTATGAAACGTAAATTTGAAGTAATAGAAATAATGTCAGCAAAGTCGAGGTCTTTAAATTCTTCTTTAGACTTAAGCAAGAGAATCAGCTCGTAAACATTGGATTTGGGATATTTATTGAGTTGCTTAATCTTAGTTTTATACCAATCCAGCTCTTCAGGTGCCACCCGGCTAAGTACCTCATTTACCAAAGATGGATTTGTATGAAGAGTAATAGAAAGCGCCATTTCGCGCAAATGTAGCTCAGGATTGAACAAATGCGCAACTACAGACTGGTTTCTGGTTTCTTTACCTGTATCAGAATACATTTGCAAAGCAATTATTTTCAACCAAATACTGGTATAATTTAAATCCCGGTTTATTATAGATTCAAGCAAGTCTACATCATCGGTAACCGATATAGGAAAATGCTCTTGCAACATTCTAATTTTCAGTTCAGTAGTATTGTCTTCAAAAAGTGCAAATATGATTGGTTTCAGTTCTTCAGCAATAAACAAATCTAAAAGTTCGAGCGCAAATCCAACTCCTTCAGATGTACTACTTTCAATATTGTAGCGTATTTGCGCCATTTTCTCGGCAGTATATAGCAAACTCAACAAGTTGAAAATCATGCTATACTCATCTTTCATGTTTTGTTTTAAGGCATCAATTAGCAATTCAGACTCATACTCCTGCTCTGCACGCCAAAGAGCCGCAATATTCCAGGCTTGTATATTTACTGAAAGTTCAAGGGCTTGTTGTACTAACCTGAAGTGGTGCTGAGGGACAATAATATTTCGCTTAACTAGAATAATGATGGCTTCTTCTGCTATTTTGCGAATCGGAAAAGTAATTTTATCAATAAGAAACTGAACAGAAGTATCGCTGGGTATAGCGCCAATAATGCGGACTATATCAATTTGGTTTCTTATACTAACTCCTGTTTTGAAGAAATTCTGCCGCAACTGCGATATCGTTTTCTCCTGAAAACTAATGAGGACAGGAAATATATGTGCTTTACGTTTGCCACGTTGCATTTCATCAAACAATATCTGAATGATTTCAGGCCTGTTGAAGTTTTGCGCTGCAATAGTAGCCAGATTTCGGACTTGATCGTTGAGATCGCGCAACAATAAAATAAGCGAAGGCAAATATTTTTCGTCTGACTCAAACCCGATAATTCGGGCAGCAATAAGCCGGTTCTTGCGGTTGCGGGCGCGGCTAATACTCATGATCTGCTCCATCTCGTGGTACTGGTTCAATATGTGCGCCAGTTGTCCCAAATATGTATCTATTTCTTCCGCAAATTGTTGGTCGCTTACTTCAGTCAATTTCTCGTAAAGCCAATCTGTACCACTCAAAATTATTCTACGTTCAATTTCTTTTATTGCATATACTTCAAGTATTGAGTTCGCTTCAGGTTTGCAGTTTACTATCCATGTTTCAAATTCGATAGGTTTTAGTGCAGAGTATAATCGAACTTGAAGCAATTCATTTCGGTCAGGCACAAAGTTGGCATCTATTTGCGTAGAGCCCCTTACTGGCGTGCCTTTGGCTTGCGAATCGGACAACGCTTTTTGCAATGATAATTTATACTCTTTGTATACACTTACCAATATAACCAACCAAGTTATTAGCAGTATGATAAGTACGTATATAAAATATACAAAACCAAAAAAACTGGAAAGTAACAATAAGGCCAAACCACTAGCCAGTGCAGATAGCTCATTGATTGTACCATCTATTCGCGATTGTACATCGAATCTGATATTGATAGGCAATGATTGGTATAGGGTCTTGAAAGCGGGAATTTCAATAGCATCTCTGAGCGATAAAGAAAAAAGCCTTGCCATAGAAATAATAAGGAAAAGGTACAATACTGCATTTGCGGAAAAAAAACTTATAAGCAACGACCCCACCGATAAAGCCAATAGCAGAAAAGGGAGAATCATCATGGCAGTTTTCAATCCGTAACTTTTCATGAGTTTGCTATACACAAATGTTTTTATTAAAAACCCAAATATCATAAGTGTACCTGTAAATACACCCAGAAAGTTTTTTAAATCTGTCTCTTCAGGATATTGCTGTTTGGCTATACTCAGAAATAAGTACGACACAAAAAACAATACCATCATGGAGAAGCCTACAAAACCACTCATCGCAAGTATGTACTTGTTAGTAAGCATTTGTTTCCATGAAATAGATTTTTCTTTCGTCTGTTTGGCTACGCCTTCAAGCGAAAATCTGCGGCTGACGAAAAATTGGAAAATTGATGCGACTAATAGCCCGATTGCACTCACCAATATAAGGTCGGTTGTACCTAAATTTATTTTGAGCAAGGGCAAAAAAGGAATCATGTAACTGGCTGTAATAATGCCAAATACCTGACCGGAACCTATGAGCCCGAATAGTCGTTTCCCTTGACGCAAGGAATATATGCGCCCTGCAACCCCCCAGAAGTTAACAATGGCAACTATATTGAGAGGGCCAAGAAACATGAAACTTATAAAAACCAATTCGCGGGAATACTTTATACTAAAACCAAACCAAATGCCAGCTGTAATGACGGCCAAAACCCATAAAGTAACCACCGCAAGACGACCAAACTTAACTATTTGCTGAAATTTGGAATAAACGGCAGTCATAACTATACCTACTACACCAGATAAGGTGTATGCCTGAGCAATCATTTCCTCTGAATATTCCGAAAGGAACAAAGTATGGGCACTTATATCAAATAATCCGTAAAATATACCCAAAAACACAGACTGAATACCAAGAAGCGTAACGCTGTGTCGCTCTTCGTCTTCAATATTAAGTGCCTGATATATACCTAGTTTCATTTAATGCTTTTGCGATATTTTATTATATAATGTTTGCTAACACTTGAGAATCTGGGCTTCAAAGATGTTTTTCCAGTTTAAAATTACATCTTTTTTTAAAATAATCATAAAACTATGTTAGTATGCGCTTAGTTTTTAAAGAATCTATAATGAATTGGTTTAAAAAGTTTGCAATGTGAAAACACATTATAGAAATAGAGCATTTGCAAAAACCAGACCATCCGCCAGCCAAAATGCGCGAAAAAGTGGGCTATCTGCAAAATAAATTATTTTCCCTCCCTCTGTTTCTGTCACCAGATATTGTATTTGCTTATGCACATTTCGTTCAAATTCATGCCCCATATAACCCGCCTTATATCCGTTTTTTGTAAGCTTGACGGCAGTATGCACACTATGGTTTACATTTATTATCAAATTGTTCCGTTTGAGTACATAGAGTTTATGTACTCCCCAAAAAAGTGGATTAGTAAGATCCGGATTCACTTCAAAAATAGCTCCCATAGCCTTGGTAGTAAGGCTCATGCGCTTTTTCATATTGTATGCAATTTGTTGAGAAAGTGAATCAAGATTCCATTGTTCAATCGTCATACCGTCATAACCCCTATTGAGAAACTCTGCCATCGCATTTTCAATCAGAATCAGATTGCCTCCATTACGAACATATCGCTTTAGAATATCGCTGATACTTTCAGGAATGTCTCCCGAGGGCACCACTAAATAATCATACTGACCCAGATTTACGTTTTCGAGCAAATCTGTGCGGAGACGTGTAACTGGAAAATTGAAAAAATGTTCGAAACTAAACCACAAATCAGCATATGAAGTAGGCGCTATGCCAGCTCCCCCCAAAAGCGCAACTGAAGGTTTACGAACCGGAATCAGTTCATTGGAACCAAGCTCTACACCATAAAGTACATTTGATGAATCGATTACAAACAAGTTAGTGCCATTTTTCTTACAAACATTTTCCAAATAAATATGTATGTCTTTTGTTTTGAGTGTGTTCTCAGACAATAAGCAAACGAAAGTACCTGATTGGAATTCCATTCCTCCAAAGCTAAGTGTTTTAGATATACGACGTAAAACAATATTCTGACCTAGCAGCTGAAAAATGGTTTTGGCATCGTATATATTTTGCCAAGGCAATACAACTGCAAGCGCCGATTCTGAAACTTTATTGGTTATAAAAGTTTTTTCTACATACTTTTCAAGTTTCAATCCGTTCGGTTCTGCATTCAAAATGAGCCCATCGGCTGCTAAAGCGTAAGGCAAGCTCCAAGCAGTAAGATCGTATGTAAGAGAGTCCTCGAGCTCAAAAGATGGCTCAAAAAGTATTCGACACAACACTCCATCTGGCTGAAGGGTTGAAATATAAAAATCACCGGGTTGCAGAGTCAATATTCCTGTTTTTTGGCTCGAATACTTCCATCCGGTCAATTGTTTCTGATTTTGTATTACTTGAAATTTGAGATTGTGGGTTTCTAACAATTTCGCTATATTTTTTTGAATAAACACATTGCCATTGGTTTTAATCAAATACCACTTGTGGTTGCTTTTTTTTGAAAAATCAAAATAATTTATCTGATTTCTAACAAGTTGCTCTCTGAAAGAATATGCGGTAATGAGTGTATTTACGGCAGAAACCATATGTTCTTGCACCCTGCCAGTGAAAGTAATTGAGTCCTTATTTTCACGGCGAAGCACCAATCCGGCATCTATACCACCCTTTTCAAAAGTAAGCCCCATAGAGCCTCTGAAGGTAGGATAGCTATCTCCAAATCCCGGGTAAAAGAGGTCGTATATTTCGCGCGAAAAATATTGCCAGCCGTTTGCATTGAATACACGTGAGTTTGCACGATTGATGTGCATCTGAAACTCATTCTGCCAATCGGTAACAAGCGGATGTACAGGCTTGGCAACAGGAACAAAAAAGTAAGAATACAAATTGTTCATTTCATGAAAATCAGCGTGTATATGAGGCATCCAACTATTGAATATTTTTAACCTATCTTGCGTTTCGTTCTGCGTAGCCCATAGCCAATCACGATTCAGATCAAAAATATAATGGTTGTATCTCTCACCCGGCCAAATGCGCAAATGTTCCATATCATTGGCATCGGCCACTGGAAATTCGCCTTTCAACCTTCGCTGATAGTGTACATAAGCATCTCTCCCGTCTGGATTGAGGCAAGGGTCGAGTATTACAACAACAGAATCGAGTATATGAGCATATTCAGAATTTTCTCGCAATAGCTCATATGCAAAATACATTGCAGTCTCCAGTCCTGCAGGTTCATTTCCATGCACATTGAAGCTATTCCAAAGTATTATTTTTTCGGCCTTTTCCGGAATTCCATTGGCAAAGTGTATATACTGCAAATGATTCAATCTTATTTCCTCAATATTTTTAATATTATGAGCCGAACTGATGTAAAATACGTTCAAGGAGCGCCCTTCCGGCGTTTGGCCATATTTTTGCAACATACACTTATCTGTATGCGAAACTAGATACTGCAAGTATGACAAAGCCTCGAATGAAGTTGCAAATCCAACAGCGGGGCTATATCCAAGATACTCATCCGGACTTTGTAATGCCTGTGCTTGTAGACGACCTACATGTGTTAAAAAAACAAAAATAATAATACTGAAAAGCACAAAAGTACGTATACAATGAAGTATGCTATTGAAGAATTTTCGCAAAAGAATAATCATATTACTACAAAATTATAAAATGTAAAGAGAGAGATTAACGACATTTTCCCAAGAAACCATTCATAGATCAAATATAAAATTTACTTTCAGCAAAAAGTTTATTTAACCCAAAAATGGAAAAATATATTTTGATAACCGGCACCGGCAGAGGTATTGGACTAGCGCTTGTAAAAGAGTTTTTACAGAATAGCAATATCCAAGTACTTGCGCTCTCCCGAAGTGCTCGCCCAGGTTGCATACCGGCTTCCGACCGCTTACGCTGGCTACAGTACGACGATACAATGTCCAGAACAGAACCAGAATACTATTATAAACTCATATCAGGCCAGATAACCAAGCTTGATGTGCTTATAAACAATGCTGCAATCTATGAGAACAAGCCATACATGGTATTTTCCAGGCAAGAATCTGAATATATGATGAATATAAACTACCATTTTGCTGCAGAACTCATACGCCAAACTATACCCTTGCTTCAAAAAACAGTAAAACCACAGGTTATAAACATAAGCAGTATGGCCGGTTTTGCAGGAAGTATAAAATTTGCCGGAACATGCCACTATGCAGCCAGCAAAGCGGCCCTGCATGCTCTTACTGAAGTATTGGCGGTAGAGTACCCTGCTATTGGATTCAATGCACTTGCTTTAGGAGCGGTGCAAACGGAAATGTTTAATAAAGCCTTTCCGGGTGCAGCAGCCAATATGACACCAGAAGAAATAGCCAAATTTGTTGTAGGTTTTGCCTTGCACGGGGCAAGCTTATTCAATGGCAAAATACTCCCGGTTTCACGTAGTACCCCATGAGGTCTATCACAAGTACAAAATTTCCTTTTTTTTACAATCTCAAAACTTTTTTTATTTGACGGAAATAAGTCTTGTAAATGAAAGATTAATTTGTTTATTTTTGCAAATCTCATTATAATTGAGATAAAAAAACTGGCATAGAATTAGAGGTTAATAAGCAAGGAGAACAACCATAAAGTTGACCACGTAAAATTAACTAAGTATTTAGAAACTAAATAGGCAATAAAATGTTAGACAATCAAAAATTTAGTCTTTACAACTATCATACAAATTTTGATAAAGACATTCTTATGTCTTACAAAGGGCCTTTTGATAAACATATTCTAGCCATATTAGGAAATTACATTGAAGTAATATTGGGAAGAAACCCGAAAGCAGGAAAAAAGATTTTTAAAATCTTTATTGAACTGGCACAAAATATATCCTTTTACTCAGCTGAAAACGACAAATTGGGAACCTTGGCAGGAATAGGTACCGTTGTAATAGGCGAGTTTGAGGGGCATTACACTTTTGTATCAGGCAATTTGGTGCGCAATGAAGACGTGGTACCCATCATGGAAAAATGTGAAATTATAAACTCTTTGGACCGCGAGGGCCTCAGAAAATATAAACGCGATATGAGAGGCACACCACAAGGTGAACATGGTTCGGCTCATATTGGCCTTATACAAGTGGCACTTACTGCAGAAGCACCGCTCGACATTGAAGTTACCCCGGTGGACAACCAGGTTTCTTTTTTCACTGTTTCAGTTAAAATTGAAAAATAATGTTTCAAATATGAAGAATTTAGAAATTCCAGGATCAAGAGATGTATACTTCATTCCGGCAGTAAGTTTCGATGCTGAATCCGGTGTATGTTCCATCTCGGGAGAGTCTTATCTCGAGGAAACTGTAAAATTCTACATGCCTCTTTACGAATGGCTTCGAGAATTTATTTCTACCGCCAAGAAGCCCATCGAATTTAATTTCAAACTCACTTATTTCAACACCAGTTCTTCGCGTTGTATTCTCGATATTTTGAATATTCTGAAAGATTATGAAGACAATGGTGGTGTAGTGACTGTAAACTGGCATTACGACGAGGAAGATACAGATATGGAGGAAGAAGTAGAAGATTATATGATAGAATCTGAGTTGAAAATCAACTTGGTACCTATGTGATATTTTTACATATGACTCTTTGTGCCAAACAATGCCTGCAACTAAAGGTGTTGTTTCTTTAAAATTATTGATTACTATAGCGTTAAATAGGCTAAAATGGAAGTACTTAAAATTGCAGGCAACCGAACTATTCCAACTATGCATTTCGATGCAAGTAATAATGTATTTGAAATTGGAGGACGTTCATGCCCCGAGGATGTTGCAAAATTTTATCAACCTCTTTTTGAATGGTTAGATGAATATCGCAAAAGTCCACGTGAAAAAACCGTTTTCGATTTCAAACTTATTTATTTCAATACTGCTTCAGCAAAAATTTTGCTCAATCTGATGCAAAAGATTGAAACCATAGCCAAAGATGGCCACGAAGTACTTATTCGTTGGCATTTTCCGGACGATGATGAAGATCTGGAAGAAGCAGGTGAAGATTATGCAGACCTGATTGAAGTTCCTTTTGAAAAAATAGCATACTCTCTGGATGATTAACAGCCGGAACTCAAACTATTAAAAACTTAAAACCCTCGTACTTGAAGACATCAGGTACGAGGGTTTTAAAATTATATTCCGATCAATTCAATGACTTTATTAGCTTATTGGTATCAATGATAAGTGCCAGATTGCCATCACCCAGAATACTGGCGCCAGCAAGAAACTCCTGATTTTCGAACACTTGCCCGAGTGGCTTAATTACTGCTTGATGCTCTCCCAAAACTTTATCAACCACCAGTGCAAACCGTTTATCATTGTTTACAATTACTACAAGATGCTCTTGTTCAGGAGGAGTTGAGCCCAGCCTGAAATAATCGCGTAAGTAGATGAACGGAATCAATCCGTCTTGATACTCGATCCGATGTTCACGTTTTGAAAAAAGTTGTGCATGAGTACTTATATTGCAAATCTCAATAACCGAGAGTGGTATGAGAAAAAACGAATTATTGATTTGCACCAACAAAGTATCTATAATAGAAAGAGTAAGTGGCAGTTTGAGTGTAACGCTTGTACCTAAGTTCACCTCAGAGTCAACATCTATTTCACCTCGCAAATTACTGATTTTTTGTTTTACAACGTCCATACCTACGCCTCGTCCGGAAACTTCAGTAATACGCTGAGCAGTTGAAAAACCCGGCAGAAACAATAAATCATAAGTTTCTTTGAGTGATAATTGCAAATCTGGGGCTATCAAACCTTTTTCTACTGCTTTCTTTCGTATGTTTACCGGATCTATTCCGCGCCCATCATCTTGTATTTGTATAAAAACATTGGAACCAGAATAAAAAGCAATAAAGCGAATGATACCACGTGTACTTTTGCTTTTTTCAAGACGCTCTTCGCGGGTTTCTATACCATGATCCAAACTATTGCGGATGATGTGCATCAATGGACTTTCCAAGTTATTGATTATATTTTTATCCAACTCAGTATCTACACCTTCTGCCACAAAATCTACATCTTTGTTCAGCTCCTGAGCCAAATCTCTCACAAGACGCTTCAATGTATACATAAGTGTTTCTACCGGAACGAGCCTAATCTGCAGCACATTATCTCTGAACTGTTTGGAGAGTTTGGTGAGTGTTTCTACCACTTCATGCAAGCGTTCGTATTCACTTTTATCAGATATTAGACTTAGTTTGGCACGTGTAGTTACCAACTCACTTACCAGATTCATCAGTTCGTCCAATTTTTCAGAATCCACACGAATTGTGTTTCGCTGTGTATCTATTGAATTTACAATTTCCCCGGTAGTTTTCTGTTCCTTATCTTGTTTCAGTGTATTTACAACTTTCTCAGCCAATGGTTTCAGAAAAATCTCCTTGGATCTTGAAGTCTGTAAATAGCTTTTTATTTCTTGCAATCCCTGATTAATAGAATCCGGATTTTGTCTTAAAATAGCCAATGCATTCCTGAGGGTTTTATCACTGTCAATGTTCGAAGTGTCTATTTTATGAATCAGAAATTCATCTTCCATAAAGAAAACAAAAACATCTTCAAGAGTGCTTATATCTTCAGACGTAGTAAGTAGTACTTCCCATCCTGTATAGCAGAGGCGAGGATCTATGTCGTTGAAAAAAGGGATTTGGCTATGCTTCCAGATATGCTTTTTGCCATATTCAGCCAACTCAGTAAAAGCGACCAAAGGATTGAGCCCACGTTTAAGGGTTTGAGGATCGGGATTTATGACTATAAAAAAAAACTTCACCCCAGCATCAGCTCCCTCATCATTGTCTTCTTCTTCATCAAGCAATTCAGATTGCTGTACATTTTGTCTCTGAAAAAATGTTTCGGCCTGTTCAATAACGCGCTTAAAATTTTTTTCACAATCCTTTACTATCAGGTCATCGTTGTTAAGAAGAATTTTCAAACAATCTACCGCCTGAAAGGTAATGGTGATCAATTCTCTAGACATCTGTTCCTTGCCCGATCTAATGCTGTCATATAGCGTTTCAAGCCTGTGGGTGAGTTCACTTACATTGTCAAATCCATACATTCCGGCGGTTCCTTTGAGGGTATGCATTACCCTAAAAACCGCCCCTATTCGTTCTATATTAGATGGATTGTCTTCTAAAACAAGCAATGCCCTCTCCAGTTCAGAAACCAATTCGTTGGCATCTTCTACAAACTTAATTTTAAACTGCTCTAAATCCATCGTTCAAAAGTATTTTTACTTCAGGCACTTTTCTACTATGGCAAGAAATTTCTCCATCTTGAAAGGTTTCTGAATCCAACCTGTTACGGCGGCTTCTTTGGCCATCTCCTTTTTCTTCTGGTCGGTTTCTGTAGTGAGCATCAAGACCGGAACAAATTCATATTGAGGCATTTTGCGAATTTCCTTGGTTAGTTCAAGTCCATTCATATTTGGCATATTATAATCTGTGATTACCAAATCCATATTTCTGCCGTCAAAGAATTTGAGAGCTTCTCTACCGTCATTGGCCTTAAACACTTCATAGCCCGCATTTTTTAATGTAAATTCAATTACAAACCGGGTATTTTCAAAATCGTCTACAACTAATACTGTCTTTTTCATAATTGCACGGTGATTCAATCTCTAAAATAGCGAATCATTTAATAATTATCAACCAATAATAGTGATAATTTTGTTTACTTCCTTATCATTTAGTCAATATTATTCAGAAAGAATCCGAATAATTTCATAAAGTAATAAAATACTGTTATTTACCATCAACTTTTCTTCAAATTTTGCGCTTTCCGGCTTATCATCAAGTAATCAAGGTATAACAGCAGCCTAACCGAAAGGCTGTTTATTTGATCAGAATCCAATGTATTTTCGAGGTTATGTGCCAAGGCGTAACCTACTTCCGAATTCTGATTCACGATGGCGTTTTTCCAGACCAGACTGAGTTGGCTACCAGGCAGCAATTCCCATACATAAGATACATCTATATTCATGGTATTGAAATTCTGATCTGGATCTTCAGGTATAAAACTGGAGTTTATCAAATTTCCCTCGGTTGTAAGTTCATGATAATCTATATATTCGGCAGTTGTATGGTAGTATCTGAGTCTGGCATTAAATGCAGCCTTGTTGGTAAATATATAGTTCACAGTAAAGGTATTGGTGAATGTTTTTAAATTCCGTTTGCCAAAATAAATAGCTGATGTTTCGGAATCGGTACCTATCCAACCAAAATTTTCATTGTCGGTACTATAATTGGTTCGGTATATCATGGTTACTCGTTTCCCGATTCTAAACCGAGGCGATACGTTGAGCCAGATTCCATTAGAATTTTCGTCAGTAGTCTGATAATAACCACTGCTCACGTCGAGAGCAAAAGGTTTGCTGTAATCGCTTGAAATGAAACCACCAAATGAACCCCATGCAGGTTCGGCAAAATATCTGTTTTCGGCTCGTGGCTCGTCGTAGTTATGCTTTTCGTGCACTTGTGCATTCAACTCTAAACCTAAGGTAAGATGATTCTTGAAAGTAGCTATACTGCTATATTCCAGCATATCTGCCGTAAAAACATTTGGTTTATAAAGCATAGAATAAGTATACTCCATTGAATTTCTGAATGAAAGAAAACTACCGAAAGGAGTATAAATATCATAAGAAACTTCAGCGCTTGAAGTTCTTTCGTTGTTGTTTTGCAAATAACCCAAATCGTTGGGGTCGTATGTATCACTTTCAGCAAGATGCATGAGTTCAAATTTGAATTTTCCGCTTGTTTTCATAAATTCCAATCGATACTGATGCCCATTTGTAAAATTATTACCATTATTAAATTTACTATTGAGTGCCATTTGGCTGTATATCGCATAAGATTTGGATTTGTTATTGAACAGGCTTTCGAAACCCGAAAAATTGGCTATGTAATCATCTTTGGGTATATATACATTGGTGTTCAGAAAACTCACATAGGAATTATTGATAAGTGCTTTTTCAAGTACCATTACATTATAGTTGGTAAACTCTTGTGTAATGTATGCCCGCTCACGCCCGGTTATCGTATCGCGTATACGAGCTTCTGCAGGTAGGCTCATGGCATTGAGAAAACCAACAGAAAGCCCATTTGTAGTTTTACCCGAAATTTTAAAAGCATTGAGTAGTTGCGTTTCCGACTGATTTATAATCACCATTTCATTACTATCCAAATCATTATAAACTTCATAAGCATCTTTGGGGCTTGCACCAATGCGCCTTGAATAAAACCAATTGCCTCTGGCAAAAAGTTGTGAATTTTCCATAAAGAAAAGTCGTCTTTCACTATAATATATTTCGTAAGGGGTAAGGTTCAAAATCTGATCATCGGCCTGTACTTGACCGAAATCGGGTACGAGCATCACATCCAAGGTAAAAGACTCATTTATGCCGTATTTCAAATCGAGACCACCTTTCAGTGAACGTGCCCATTGATTGTTTTTCGAATCATGTACTACATAGAAAGCGGTATATGGTGTAATAGATAACCTTATAGGTGGTTTTATGGAATGTATCCCTTCAAGTATCCCACTCTGTTGTATATATCCATCTATCTCACGATCTACATAACTCCATGCGCTGGTTTCGCGAGATCGACCTACTATTCTATAAAAATTGGCGCCCCAAGGTTTGTCGGAATCTTTGGGGAACCTGATTGCTGAATACGGAATTCGTATTTCGGCACTCCAACCATCAGGCTGAATTGCCACGTCACTTTGCCAAACCGCGTTCCAGGTGCCGTCTTCATTATCGCCATTCACTGCCAAATCTATTTGAACACCAGCAGCGGTAATTGCCAGATTTACACCACTTAAACCATCATTATAAGGATCCAGTACAATACCAAACATATCAGTATTGTTGTCATCGTCGCGCACACTCAGGTGCTTCACTATGCTGTCTGGGGTAGCATCGTACATGTATGCACCTATGTAAAGCGAATAATCGTCGTAGTATAACCATACCTTGGTATTCTGATTTGCCTGTTTTCCGTTGTAAGGCTCAATTTGTATGAAATCTGTAGCGTATTTATCAGACTTCCAGGCCGTTTCATCTAATATGCCGTCAATTACTATAACATGATCGGTTTTGGTCGCAACAAAAGTTTTTTTGCTTGTTTGGGCGTACGCGATATTTAGGGAAAGTGTAATAATAATAAGAAAAGTACCTGTGGAAATAAATTTACTGTGCATCTGATATATATTTTTATGAATTTGATTCATTCTCAACTTTTTGTGTTAACAAACAAGCATCGCCAAAACTCAGGAACCTGTACTCATGTGCTAATGCATGTTCATAAATACTCAGCCAACTATTGCCCACAAAAGCAGCTACAAGCAAAAGCAGTGTGCTTTCAGGCTGATGAAAATTGGTTACTATTTGCTCAATCACCCTGAAATCATAACCTGGTACAATAAGTATCTCGGTACTGAACTGAATATATGAAACATTCATTTCATCCATATAATGCAATACCCTTTGCAGTGCATCGTGCGTACTTATATGTTGCTGCACTGTATACGGAAGCCATTGTCCTATAGGTTCAGTAGCGGGTATTTGGGGGAATAAAACGAGGCGTACACCCAACCAATAAATCGACTCCAAACTGCGCACAGTAGTGGTACCCACTGCCACCACCCTACCCTTTTTATTCAGTATATTGAGTATGGTTTGCTTTTGGACAAAAATTCGCTCATTATGCATTTTGTGCTCTTGTATATACTCCGATTCTATAGGTTTAAAAGTACCAGCCCCTACGTGTAAAGTCACCTCATCAATAACAACTTTTTTATTAGAAATTTCGCGGAGCAATTCTTTCGAGAAATGCAAACCCGCCGTGGGGGCGGCCACCGAGCCATCTATACGGGCATATACTGTTTGGTAATTTACCTCATCGCTGGTTACCGTATCGCGGTCTATATAAGGAGGCAAAGGTATAATACCAACATTTTCTATTATTTCATGAAACAGAAAATCTGTATCCCACTCAAATTGTAGGGTAAATACATTATCAACTTTACCCATTTTCGTAACCCTTACAAGTATATCTTGTCCATTAATCTGAATGGTTCTCTGCAGGATTTCATCTTTCCATTTCTTAGCATTTCCCACAAAACAATTCCATTGCACTCTATGTTTAGAATTCAGATTCATCTGCATATCAGCCGGACTTACCGGCTCTAAGCAAAAAACTTCGATACGCGCGCCTGAGGTTTTGTAAAATATGATACGCGCATTGATAACACGAGAATTGTTAAACAACAATAAATCGCCCGGGGCAAGGTAAGAGCTAAGATTCCAGAATACTTTGTCGGTTATTTGACTTCCATCATACACCAACATCTTTGCATTGTGGCGAGGTTCTGCCGGAAATTCGGCTATTCGTTCATGTGGCAAGGCATAAGTAAGCTTTGCCTGCTGAAGATCTATTTTATGTTTAGCTATAATTTTCATATACTTGCAGCAATTTTTAAAAATTGCAAACGATAAAACGAAGGGTACTCAACTATGAAATATAAGATTGGCGATAAAGTTAAATTTTTAAACGATATCGGTGGCGGGGTTATAAAAAAAATAATAGACAAAGATATAGTGGAAGTGCTTACCAACGATGGTTTTGAAATTCCGATTGATATAAAAGAACTTATACTTGACATAGCCTACTCTAACAACGAATATCAGGGAAGCGAAAATAATAAAAAACAACCCAGATATACCAATGGTCCTACTCCAACCGTGGCTCCACTTAAAAAACAGCCCGAACCAGAAGAAACATATGAATATGAATATACTTCTACAGGAGAAATTGTAAACCTATATTTGGCTATAGTCCCCTTACAAACCAATAATTTTCCGCAAAGCCAGTTTGCATTATATCTGATAAACGATAGCAATTATTTCGTTTTCTATAATTGCCTGCAACCCGACGGAAGAGATATGAACGTGATGTCACAAGGGAAACTTGAACCAAATACAAAGTTTTTGGTGATGAAAGTTAAACATGATGAGGCCGACAAATTGAGTGGATTTACCATGCAAGCCATGTTTTTTCGCCCAAAATTTCAGCAACTGAAACCCATGTTTCAGAAAGAAATACGCATAAATCCGGTAAA
>JAIFMY010000201.1 GCA_020048155.1 Bacteroidota bacterium | reverse complement strand
CCGACTCACCCAACCAGCCAAACTTCCCGAGTGCCATTTTGCAACCGGGCGATACTTACAAGCATGTAATCAAATATAAGTTTGGTAAAAATTAATACAACGTTGATTTTGAAATGAAGTAGTTCGATCTTCATTTCATAAAGCCAATGAAATAGCGCTACTGAGCAGTTTAAATACTGTGTAGTGGCGCTTTTGTTTTGCATTGGATTATTCTCACTTATCTTAATAATAGACTTCAATCTTTTTCTTTACATTAATCAATCCATCATGAAAAAAATTCTTTTAGTAGCCATCCTACTTATGCAGATGCTGCCCAACCTGCTCGCGCAAACAGACTCTACCGGCAACAGTCTGCTCGACGATTTAAACTCAGATGTAACAGAGCAGAAACTACTACCCGACCGTATGATTATAACCCAGCGTATACTATGGGGCGAAAAAGGAGTGATGCGTAGTATGAACACATTTGAACTAACTCCCGAGAAACGTGCTAAAGAACTGCAAATTCGTCGATATGCATTGGCTACACACCAAGCACTGGGGTTTGCCACACTTGCGGGTATGATAGCTCAAGGCGTAGTAGGCTCCCAACTTTACAATGGAAAAACCAGTATGCTGGGTGCGCACGAGGCACTGGCTGCCGGTGTAAACATTGGCTATTTTACTACTGCAGGTTTGGCATTATTTGCCCCACCCAAAATGGTAGACGAACGCAAAGGCTACAGCAGTATAAAGTTGCACAAAGCACTAGCCATGATACACCTTACCAGCATGATAGCTACCAATGTGCTTGCAGGACAAGTGAAAGGTAATCCCGACCTAAAACCTTATCACAGGGCTGCGGCTTATACTGCTTTCGGAAGTTTTGCGCTGGCAATGGTGGTTATTAAATTCTAATTTTTTTACATCAACTTACTCAATATGAAAAACCAATTTTCTTTCAAATCTATCGCCTTTGTTGCTTTAGCAGCTATATGCATGCTTGTGGCTAATGATACTCAGGCACAATCTAAAAAACTGTCTGCCGACAAAAACAAAACTACAGTGGTATACGCTGCTACTCACCCTATGCACGACTGGGAAGGCACCAACCATAAAATAAGTTCTGCCATTATGTACGATCCACAAACCAAGGTAGTGAGTAGCGTGGCTGTGCTTATGTCTGTTGCCAATTTTGACAGCCAGAATGCAAACCGCGACTCGCATATGATAGAGGTACTTGAGGGAATTAAATACCCCAATATATCATTCAGCAGCAGCAGTGTAAAAATGAATGGCGAAAAGATTACTGTAACTGGCACGCTTATTACCGGAACCTTTGATGTAAAAATGACCGATTACAAAATTGAAGCCCCTACCCTCATGGGTATTGCTACCGATGATTTGATTAAGATTAGTTTTACGGCTTATTATCCGTTGTAAGGATTTGATGGATTTATTCCATTTTGAATAGTTGTAGACTGAAATTCTTAAACACTGATTTTACCTAAATAAAATAGACGAATAATCTGTTTTATGGGAAAGTCAGTGTTTTTTTGTTATGATTCTATTTCTAATGTTTATTCATGGTTTACAATCGCCGGAGTATATCCGACAGATGATGAAGTATGATGTGCTTGCGAAAAGCGATAAAACTTTGCTTTGGATTACCCACTAAATCTTCTATCAAAAACTGTTGAATGTATTTTATTACATCAACTTTGGTTCCGCACTCAGCTATAAACTCCAGGTGCCGTATAAAATCATCTATTACAGTTTTTCTTTTATCTCGCAGATTTGGTCTGTTTAAGTCACAGGTTTTAATGCTTGATGCAGCCATCGGGCTGTTATTGTCGGATATATTTCCGTGCAGGTCAAAGTTTAATAAACCTTCGGGCTCATCTTTAGTTGGGTTCAATATCGGATTCCCTGCATCATATTTATCACCTTTTATATTATTGCAATCGTGGCAAGCCCAAAGTAAGTTCTCCCAAACGTGCTCCAAGTCTTGAAATTTGAATTTGGGTAGGAAATGTTCTATTTCACCTTTAATATGATTGTCCTCGCAATAACAACATTTGCTATTAAAATCCTGCTCAAGTCGCTCGCGGAATTGTTTACGTGGCGGAATATCAGATAAATTTTTTAGAACCCTTATCATTCTACTCTTTGGTTTTAAACTTTTCCATAGCTTCTCTTACAATGCTTTGTACCTCATCGTCGGAGAAATATGTTTTACCTTCTTTTCTCCTTTTTTCTTTACCTTTTATGATGTTCTGCTCTATTTTGCTGATAAAATAATTCGAATTGGTATCCAGATCCTTTTCTTCTTCGTTGAATTCGCGCATGCGAGCTGTATCCAAATCAAACAAAGGCGAGGTAAGAATGGCATTGGCCAGGAAATTATCAATGTCACTGTGTTTCCATTGCTCGCTTACTTTGGTTACCCCACCCTCTTTGTACATTTTATAGAACACGGCATCTTTGCTGGCACCCAGTACCAATAAAGGACTGTGTGTAGTGAGGAACCATTGGATGTTGGGTAGCTTTTTGCGCAATTTCTGTACTATGGTGTATTCCCATTTTGGGTGCAAAAACATATCGATTTCATCTACCAGCACTATACCGTAGAAATCTTCCAATTTGTTTATATACGGCTGGTTTTCTGTCAAGCGTCTGAGCAAGTCGCACAGCCATATGAGCACGCTTCTGTACCCATCGGCTATATGCTCGAACTCTACTTCTGTTTCCTTTTCTATGAATACAAATTTATCTGCCTTCGGGTTGTATTCAATCTTCAATTCTGCCTTTTCATCGAAATTGATTACTTCCTGCAAAAGTTCTGTTACCGCATTGAGCGATATATATGTGCTTTTGAGCAGCTCTTTACGCTGAATGTCTTTTAGCCACCACTCTACATCTGTAAGTCGTATGTTTCTGTCGAATAATGTTCCAAAGCCAGTTTTGTCAAAATATTCATCCGTTATCAGTCCTGTCCTATTTCTGGAAGTTCCATATGCGAATAAATTGAAAAATGAGTATTTAAATATAAATCCATCTGGATCTCTATCTTCAAAATTTACACTTTCTATTATCCATTGCAATAAAAGTGTTTTACCAACTCCATTTTCACCAAGAAAATATATTTCCTTACTTTCTTGAATACCATCAATTTTGATATTTTGTATACAGTGATAATCCTCAATATGCAGATTACTAAGAGGTGGATTTAAAATTTCTGAGAATGATTTATAATCCCCAGTTAATTCATAGTATGCTTTAAATTCTTTTGCAGCTTGATCATGAAAATTGCGCATAGACATTAATTCACCACATAAAAAATATATTTCTGCATAAGTAACGTTCATTTCTCTGTAAACGTAATTTAGATCCCTATTATTAATACTATGCATAGATCGCGCAGCTATAAAGGATTTTGATGCACTTGGGTGTAGTTTATTATAAGCCTTAAACTCATTTAATTCGTCTGAAAATAGCAAAATATCATCATGAATTGTATGAATGAAAATAAAATACATAATTGCGGCAACCTTTCCATATTGTTCTTTTCCTAATTCCTCTTCAGGGTAATCAGAAATGAATGCTTTTACCAAGACTAAATATGGTTTTAATTTATCGGGACTACTTTTATAACTATCTATTGGGAGATCAAATTCCAAAAACTCCTTTTTATATTGTTCAATGGTTTTCATTTGCATATCCTTCGGAATGTATACTTATGATGCTAATGTGTTCGCATCTGCCAAAACAGATTGCCGGAAACAAATATACTTTTGGGGTGTTGTATGTGATTGGGCGGGATTACTCCACGCTTACGGGCATTCGGTTGTTGAACAATTGGAGCTCCCAGCTACGTATTTTCTGAGCGTACTCCGATTTTACGGTTACTCCACCGGGGGTGGTATAGTGGCTATACTGCAACCACAGGCTATCTACCGGCAAACCGGATTCTATGTTTTTACGCAAATCTGACCTACGGTATTTACCATACCCGAGCGAGAATATAAAGTGGGCTACAGCAAGACGTTGCGCACCTTTGAGCTCGTGCAAGTGATCGGTAAGACGCAGGGCCTCTGCAAAGTCGGTGTGCAAAATCTGCTCGGCACGCTCACGCGAAATCTGGTCGGGGAAAAACTCACCCGCTTGTACCACGTGGCCATAACCAATGGTAAGTTTACCGGCCGCACAGTTGTACTTACGACCGTTGGCAAAACCTTCGTGTTGTTTTATATACTCTATGGTTTGGCTGTACATGAGTTCCCACATATAAGTATCGCGGATGTACTCCAAGGTATAATCCTTTGAGGGAGTAGCCGGAACTGCATCTGTAAGCCACATATCCGGACTTACAATCAACAAAGCCATACTAAAGAATATATTACGCGAAAATTTCATAGTTTGTTTTATTCGTTTTACAATAGGCAGCAGACGGCCTTGTAAGCCGTTCTGCGCCATGTTTGCTTGTGTGTTTACACCAATTCCCCCGCTGGTTGCTCATCGGCTACGGGCTGCGCCTTGGTGGCCGGAGTTTCATATATCACATATCGCGAAGCATATATAGGATCGCTTATCTGAAATACCCTACGGGCAGTGGTGCACACCTTTGAGAGTTTACGCAATAGGTTACGTGCAGCCTCGTGACGTTTGGCGGTAGCTATACGGCGGCTCTGCATGGCAGCTTTCACAGACGAAATAGCATAGGCAAACTGGTTGATGAGGGTTTCGAGTTTATCGATATCGGCTTGGGTGATACCCGAAGTGCTAAGTGCTTCTTCGTTTTCGGTGATGATGTTGTAGGCGTATACGGCCTGGCTGTGCAACTGCGAGTCGCCAAGCTCAGTAAGGCCGCCTATATGATAGCGCGAATACTCTATGCTGGCAGTATCTACACTCACAGTTATACGTACACTCAGGTACTGACCCAGTGCTATCAGTTGTTTTCTGATTTCGTTTTTGCGGGCAGTAGCTTCTTTCTGCAGACCTTCATATTTCTGGTCCATCAACAGTGAGCTAAGTTCTGTAGCTTCCTGGCTTAAGCGGTCTATCACAATCTGGTCTATACCAAACTCGGCTAGAGTTTCCACATCGTTTTTCAAGAATTCAACCTTTAAGGCTGCAATGATTGGCAGTTCGTATATATTCACTGCGCTCATGTAATTAATCTGATTTGTTTTCATAATCTAAAATTTAAAAGCGTTAATTGTGTTTATTTAAGTGATTTTAATAGTTGTCATTTTTACATTCATCACATTTGATGTCTGATGATGACAATGCAAATATAAGCACGAAATTTCGTTTGTCAAGAGGAAAACAAAATATTTTTATAAAAAAGCCAAAATATTTTACTTTTTATCACATACTGACCGTTTTTTACATTGCATCAATCATATTTATCGGTTATTACATAACACTTTGAATGCCTTGTATTTACTGGCAATTCCGAATATTTTTGTTTCGTATTTTAAGCAGGAAAGTGCTGAATACAGGCTTGAAATTTTTTTCCATTTTTTTTGAAAAAAGTTTGTTTTGGGGTGAAAAAGGGGGATAAAACGGCGTTTATTTTCCGATATTTTTCACTCGCTCAATACAAATTCTGCGCGTTTTGCGCGTAAAGCGTTGTTTGGG
>JAIFMY010000082.1 GCA_020048155.1 Bacteroidota bacterium | reverse complement strand
GAAGACATATCGGCTACCAATGGCATAGATACATTGAAATCTTCGCGAATTTCGGTTCCGTAAATGGTGTTGTTTGTAGTAATGTGGAAATAATCAGCATCTTCAGGTAAATCATATCCTTTAGGAATATAAGAGAAATCTTTACCCCTGATTTCAACTACTTCGCCAAACATTTTGGCCTCTTTTATGGCTTTGGTAGCCCACTCACCGGTATTCAGATATACCGCTTTTTTTCGCATAAGGTTGAATGGAACCATAGCAAACTGAAGGCTTGCGCCACCACCTACAAATATAACTGAATAGCCTTCCGGAACTCCTAATAATTCCTTAAACAGGCTTTCTGCTTCAGACATTACTGCTTCAAACTCTTTTGTACGATGAGAAACTTCTGCCAAAGAGAAACCTGTACCTGCAAAATCGCGAAGTGCATTGATGGTTTCGTCTATAGAAACTTGTGGCAGTATAGCCGGACCTGCATAAAAATTATGTTTTTTCATATGCTATTCAATTTTAACATTTTAGTGTTTAATTTTTATCTTACAAAATTGTAAAAAATAATTATAAATTTAGTAAAATTTGTAATGATTTTGATCACTTTTTTAAATATCAAGTTACAAATTAAAATCAATTGAAGCATAAATGATTACAAACCATCTTTTAAAATATCCAGTAGTGTTTGTGCATGGATTTGGCATGCGCGACAATCTGAAATTTTTACCGTATTGGGGGAGTGTTGTGAAATTTTTAGAAGGGAAAGGTATTACCACTTACTTATCAGGCCAGGATGCATTTACACTCATAGATATAGCCGCTTTACAACTTAAAGACAGGGTGGAAGAGATATTGTACAATACCGGTGCCGAAAAAGTGAATCTTGTAGCACATTCAAAAGGAGGGCTCGATTCAAGGTTATTGGCAACACTACCGGGGATGAGATCTAAAATACACTCAATCACTACCATATGCACTCCACATCGAGGAACTTCCTTTACCCACATCGTGCGCAATTTACTTCGCAAACGTAATCTCGAGAAAGCATCTTTCAGGGTGTTGGCGCACCTATCCAAAGCAATGGGCGATAGACTAACCAATGTTGAAGAAACCATTGAACAACTTACGCCTGAAAATATGGCCTTTTTCAACCTTCGTGTTCCGGATGTTGAAGGTATTATATATTCAAGCTATGCATGCCGGATAGACCAGACCCACCCCAGTTGGTGGCAGCGAAAAAAAGAACAGGCTATTTATGCACATGAGGGCTCCAACGATGGCGTGGTTGCCGTCAGTTCTATGATATGGGGAAATTACTGTGGAATTATTTTGGGTGAAAACGGTGAGTGTGTTTCGCACCACGATGTGATAGGTATTACAAAACGCAAAGGATTCAATCCAAACGTTTTTTATTACAACTTACTTCTCGAAATGAAGAAGAAGGGATGGTAAATGAAATTTAAAAATAAGCCCGACATACTAGCGTATCGGGCTTATTATCATAGCTTAAGGAATAAACGATTGGAAAATAAAAACTTTATCCGAGGTAGCTTTTTAATTGCTTGCTTCTATTGGTTTGCTTCAATCTTTTGATGGCTTTTTCTTTAATTTGTCTTACTCTTTCACGTGTAAGTTGGCAAGTGACTCCAATTTCTTCCAAAGTTAGCTCCGGGCCACCTATGCCAAAAAAATGAACCAAAATCTCGCGTTCGCGGGCTGTGAGTGTTGAAAGCGCTCTTTCTATTTCAGTACGTAGCGATTCGTCAATGAGATGCGAGTCTACCGGAGTGCTATCTTCCTGAGGAAGCACATCGAGCAAATTGCTGTCTTCGCCTTCCACGAAAGGTGCGTCAACCGAAATTTGTCTGCCAGAATATCTGAGTGTATCTGCTATTTTATCGGCGGGCAAATCGAGGACTGCAGAAAGTTCCTCTTCGGTGGGGTTTCTTTCATTTTCTTGCTCAAACCTTGAGTATGCCCTATTGAGCCGGTTGAGCGAGCCTACCTGATTGAGTGGCAGACGTACTATGCGGCTTTGCTCTGCCAACGCCTGCAGTATAGATTGGCGAATCCACCATACTGCATATGATATGAATTTGAAACCTTTTGTTTCATCAAATTTCTCGGCCGCTTTTATGAGACCCAAATTACCTTCATTGATTAAGTCAGGCAAACTGAGACCCTGATTTTGATACTGTTTAGCAACAGATACTACGAATCGGAGGTTGGCTTTGGTTAGTTTTTCCAGTGCCAAGCGGTCGCCTTTTCTGATTCGTTGTGCCAACTCAACTTCTTCTTCTACGGAAATCAGTCCTTCACGGCCAATTTCCTGTAGGTATTTATCGAGTGAGGCACTTTCTCTATTGGTTATTGACTTTGATATTTTAAGTTGTCTCATATACAGTATGGTATTATTTTTATCATATTACACTTTTTTCCAGTCAAACTACTATTTACATAATACGTATGCAAACGTTATTTGTTGCTTTTCACCTCAAAAAACTTGCGGAAAAAATAGATATTCTAATGATTTCTACCAAATTTAAAATCATTTATAGATTAAACATGTTAATCACTACATTTCCTGACATCACTATTTGAAATATTGCAGTTTTAAAAAAGCTTTGAACCGATTCATCTTTAAAGACAAAAACCTTACACCATTTTCAGTTGTAAGGTTTTGTATAAGCGTGATATTATGTTTTTGTGCGGTACTACTCTAACCCAAATGCATAGTATGCAGTTTGCCCTTCGGGGTAGCGACCTTCAATGATTACGCCACCTTTCAGGCTTTCGAGCAATTGCAGGAAGTGGGCATAACTCTCCACTGCACTGCCATTCACACTGGTTATGATGAATCCTTCCTTTATTCCGGCAGCTTGCATCTTCCCTGCAAATATTTTTTCAACTCTCAAGCCTTTTTTTATGTCGAATTTTAATTTTTCTTCAGGAGTAAGCTCTTCGAAAGATGCGCCCAGCGATTGCAATACACCGGAGGTGATTATGGCTGTGTTGCCATTTTTATTTTTCAGAACCACTTTTAGCTCCACTTCTTTATCATTGCGTTTCAGGGTTACTTTAATATTATCGCCCGGGCGGTATTTATTTACCTGCTCTTGCAATTCTGAAACTTTGTTTACCGTATGGTTTCCAATTTTTAGAATAATATCGTTTTCCTTTATTCCTGCATCGTCTGCTGCTCCCCCCTGCATGATTCCGGCTACATAAACACCCTCAATCACTTTTAGTCCTTTTTCGCGGACAAGTTCTGCATCCATATCTCTGATACTCACCCCAAGTAAAGCCCGTTGTACGGAACCAAACTCAATGAGGTCTTCTACAATTTTTTTCACTATATTCACCGGAATAGCAAATGAGTACCCTGAAAAACTGCCGGTGAGCGAGGCTATTGCAGTATTAATGCCAACCAACTCACCATTCTGGTTTACTAAAGCACCTCCACTGTTTCCGGGATTTACAGCAGCATCTGTTTGTATAAAAGATTCTATGGCAAAATTGCTTTGCAGAATATTGATATTGCGCCCTTTGGCACTCACGATACCAGCTGTGACTGTACTTGTAAGATTGAACGGATTGCCAACAGCCAAAACCCACTCACCTACTTTCAACTCATCTGAATTTCCATATGGTATAATAGGTAGATTTTGCTCATCTATTTTGAGTAAGGCAAGATCGGTAGATGGGTCGGTGCCAATAAGGACAGCGCTGTATGTACGTTTATCGTTCAGCGCAATTTCTATATAGCCAGCTCCTTCTATAACATGGTTGTTGGTGACTATATACCCGTCTTGCGTGATGATAACCCCACTTCCTACACCTGTAGCGGGCATAGATTGCTCACCCCCGCCCTGATAAGGTTGACCAAAAAAGAAATCGAAAAACGGATTACTGCCTGCCGATTGCCCACCTCCCATTCGTGTTTTTACATGTACCACTGCATGAATGGTTTGCTCTGAGGCTACCGTAAAATCGGTAACAGGTACATTCAATATGGTATTTGATGTAAGTTTTGATGGGACACCCTGGTAAACTATTGAATTTGACCTGGGTACAAAAAAAGTGCTATATATCCAGATTGCAATAAAACTACTAATAATTGCAATAAATACATTTCCTGCTAAACGTTTTACTTCCATACTCTAAAGATTTTCTATTTTTGCATTCAAATATTAGGATTCCTAACGAGTGGATTTTACCTTTACATACGAATTGCAAAATTAACGCATTTTACATGGTAATAATTATTAACTATTCTAAAAAAACATTATTATTAATTCCCAGCTAAGCGATAATTTATGATGACAATCTCATTTTTCAAATATCAGGGTACCGGCAACGATTTTATACTGATTGACAATAGAAACAACCAGATTCAGGCAGAAAATCTGCCGGTTTCTACCATTCAATTTCTGTGCCATCGCCAGTTTGGTATAGGCTCAGATGGGATTATGTTTTTAGAAAATAGCAATCAGGCAGATTTTCGGATGAAATTCTTCAATCCGGATGGCTCGGCTGGCATGATGTGTGGCAATGGCGGAAGGTGTATTGTAGCATTTGCGTCTTATTTGGGCATCATTGGCAATACTACTACTTTCGAAGCACCTGATGGACTGCACTTTGCCGAGGTCCACAGCAATGGAATCATAAAACTACAAATGAATCGGGTTTCAGGAATAGAAAGGGGTGATGATTTTTTTTATCTCAATACCGGTGCGCCTCACCATATACTTTTTGAAAATAAAGGCTTGAATTCAGACATAAATTTGGAAGCGCGAAAAATAAGATACAGCCTTAAATACAAATTGCAAAACGGTACGAATGTAAATTTTGCATGGAAAGAAAATGCTGAATTGTGGCTTCGAACATACGAGCGCGGGGTCGAAAACGAAACCTTATCGTGCGGCACAGGAGTAGTAGCCACTGCCATAGCTTCCAGCATTCATTTTCCCGACATACAATCTCCTGTGCAGGTGCATACAAAAGGAGGTGTACTCCAAGTATATTTTACTAAAAATGAACAAGCTATTGAAGATATTTGGTTAAGTGGCATGGCCATGCAAGTTTTTTCAGGGCAAGTAAATATTTAAACACTAAATACGTTTATCAACTTCAACCAAATTATATTTATGTATAAAATAACCCCCATACTCATCATTGTTTCCTTATTGATTTCGTGCAGGCACAATCAGATAAAAAACAATACAGTACCAGTTATAAAGTTTGAAAACAATATCTTCAACGATAAAACCATTCAAACCATATACAGCCTCAAGGATCAACGCAATACTTCACTGCTGCTCCCATACCTGAAACACGAAAATCCAAGATACAGGGAACTGTCTGCACTGGCTTTCGGCAGCATACAGGACACCGCTTCGGTGCCCTTTCTAACCGACCTGCTTATCGACCCTGCCCCCGAAATAAGGCGTGCAGCTATTTTTGCCCTTGGTCAAACCCCGGCACAAGGCGTGGACATCACTTTGTATGAGCACATAGAGGCAGAAGATGATGGCTTAGCACTTGAACAACTTTTTGATGCCATTGGCAAAGTGGCAAGCCAAGAAATTATTAACAAAGTAGCTTCTGAAAATTATTTGCTTGATGATGAAGACGCTTACAGGAAAGCTCAGGCAAGTTTGCTTGTGCGTGCAGCTATTCGCAAAAAAACGAGCAAAGCTACCACCACCAAAGCCATAGAACTGTTGCGCCCCGGTATGAATGAGCAAATAAGATTCGTAGCCAGCCAATACTTTACACGACTCGCAGAAGCTGACTTGCTAGCTTGGCGAAACGAAATTACCGAATCATTACTTTCTGAAGGTTTTGTGTATACTAAAATAAATATGGCTTTGGCGCTAAAACATTTGAAGCACGCAGAAACCATTGCCCTCATAAGCCGAATTTTGGCCGACGACTACGATTACCGCATAAAATTGAGTGCTATGAGCTCGCTCTCGGCATTTGAATACAACAAGGTAAAGCAACTATTTATTCCACTCCTCAAAAATATAAGTCACCATGTGGCTACCCGTGCATCAGAATATTTCATGAAGAATGGAACCGACGAGGATATTGCACAATTTATAAATATGGGAAAAGACCCAGCTATCTATTGGCAAGTAAGAGCAAATCTGCTGCAGACAGCTCTCAGGATTTCAACATCCAAAAAGGAGCTCACCGAACTTATCATCTCAAATTACGAAAATGAAGGGCAGATATACCGCAAAGCATATTGGATAAGAACGCTGCAAGAAAACCCGGGCAGTTATGAATTCGTAAAAAAAGAATGCTTTTCGGCAAACCCACAGGTTATAAAAACCTATTGTATGGAGGCACTTGTAGCTATGCGTTCCAATCCCATATTCGAGGTATATAACAAAATGGGATTGTCAAAAGCCGAGGCAGATCTGAAAGTTGAATTTGCAGAAATATTCAAGCAAGCCATACAGTCTGAAGACATAGCACTTATAGGCATGGCTGCACAAATACTGCGCGACTCTACCATGCGCCTGCGCGAAACATACGGCAATACCTACTTCCTGAAACAAGCCCTCGAAAAGTGCAAACTACCTCAGGATTTTGAGGCATATGTGGAATTGAGCCAAACCCTCGCCTTTTTCAACAACGAAAAATATACACCGCCAGTGCTAAGTTCAGGCAATGCAATCAACTGGGATTTAGTCACATCCATATCGCCCGATCAAAAAGTAGCCATAAATACAGCCAAAGGTAAAATAGTCATACAATTGCTGGTAAATGAAGCACCCGGCTCGGTATCCAATTTCGTAAACCTCATCAGGCAAGGATATTTCAACAATTTTCATATACACCGCGTTGTGCCCAACTTTGTGATACAAGATGGCTGCCCCCGTGGCGATGGCTGGGGAGGGCCAGCATATACTATACGCTCCGAGTTTGGTTACAGACAATACGACGAAGGCTCAGTGGGCATGGCATCGGCGGGCAAAGATACCGAATCGAGCCAATGGTTCATCACACACTCACCCACCCCACACCTCGATGGCAGATACACCATTTTTGCCATTGTAACTGAGGGTATTGAAAATGTGCATGAAATAGAACTCGGAGATAAAATATTATCAGTAAGTTTGGAATAATTTTAGCATGTGATTTATTTTACATATTTTCGTTGAAACTTAGCATTATGGGTAAGATTCTTACATTTAGCAATCATAAAGGCGGAGTGGGCAAAACCACATCCACAGTAAACGTGGGCGCAGGATTGAGTTATTTAGATAAAAAAGTGCTCATCATAGACATAGATCCACAGTCGAACCTAAGCCATAGCTTTGGTATTGAAAACGCTGAAAACACCATTTACGAAGCATTAAAAGGCCAAACCCCACTTTTGCCCATACAGGTAAAAGCAAATCTGGAAATTGTGCCTTCATCGCTCGAGCTTTCGGGCATAGAAATAGAACTGAGTGCCGAGCCCGGTCGCGAATACTTGCTTAGAGAATTAATAGAACCCATCAGGAAGAATTATGATTTCATCATCATAGATACTCCACCCTCTCTTGGTTTGCTTACTGTAAACGCTCTGGTGGCCTCTGATGAAGTATACATACCGCTACAAGCCGAATTTTTGGCCATAAAAGGTTTGACTAAAATATCGGAAGTGATAGAAAAAATACAGAAGCGACTGAACAAAAACCTCATCCTTGGCGGAGTTTTTCTGACACAATACGATCACCGCAAAGTGCTGAACCGCGATGTGGCTGCTACCATACAAGCTTTTTTTGGAGGAAAAGTGCTTAATACAAAAATACGCGACAATGTGTCTATTGCCGAGGCACCTACCAAAGGTCTCGACATTTTCAGATACGACCCCAAATGCTACGGCGCTACTGATTATCTGAATTTGTGTGTTGAAATCATAGAAAAGTAGAAACATGGCAAAGAAAAATTTTAAATCGGGGCTCGACTCGCTGCTCGAAGAAACCATTAAAAAGCAAGCAGCCGGCGCTATGCAGAAAAACATAGCAGCAGCCGAACAAAAAACTGAATCTACGATTGCACCATCTGAAAATTTTACTCAAACTGAACCTAAAGTGGCGCCCCAAAATGCAAGCGAAGATATTGAGAAACTCAAGTTTGAGCTAAAGCTTTGGCGTACAGGCAAACTGAGCATTGATCTTTTTCATAAATCTCTGGCAGACAAAAATTTGCGATACGACGAGGCTACAAACTCCATTCTGCCTGCTTGAAAGCTTAATTGCCTTCATTGTTTTTTAACAAAAATGAAACATCATACAATCTTATCAGTACACTTATATACAATATATTGACTACACTTTAACCACACTGAAATCATATACATTGCCCCTGGTTAGCAATACGAGTTAAAAAAGTTAACGTGCACCCAAAGTATGCTTATTTGCCCTAAATTTGTAATGGACATAGATGTAGAAAAAAATGTTCAGCAAAACTAGAGCCAGACGCAACCTAAGGCCCACAAAAAGCATCTGGAGAACAGATATATGATTTATCAGGGCAAAAAAAAGAAACCCTAAAAAACGAAAAGTTGGATTCAACAGAAAGTATAATAAAAGGATGTACTGAAGGTCATAAAAAATCTCAGGAAGAACTTTATAAAACGTATTCCCGGAAAATGTATGCAGTGTGCTTGATGTATGCAAAAGATCATGATACAGCGCAAGATATATTGCAGGAAGCATTTATAAAAGTTTTTCAGAACATACAAACCTTTATGAACAAAGGTTCTTTTGAAGGATGGGTAAGACGAATTGTAGTAAATACGGCACTCGAAAGGTACCGAAAAAACCATTATCTGTACCCGGTAAGCGAAGTGGCAGACTATACCGAAGAAGCAAGCTACAACGATATAATATCTGAAGTACATGCAAACGACCTGCTCAAAATCATTCAAGAACTTACACCACAGTATCGGATGGTTTTCAACTTGTATGCTATTGAAGGTTATTCGCATCAGGAAATAAGTCAGATGCTTGCAATATCTGAAGGCACCTCCAAATCGAATCTTTCGAGAGCTCGCAAAATACTTCAAGAAAAAGTAGAGACCAAATTTTTTAATAATAACCAACAGATTCAGAATACCGCGTGGTAAGAGATGACCGAAATATTGACCGCATTTTCAGAGAAACACTAGCCGAGGCTGAGGTGGATGTGCCGGAATTCTGTATTTCAGTTGGCAGTTGCTTCGTTGGCTCTTTTCCTGTCGTTTGCAGGTGGATATTTCTTGAGCGAGCAAAAATACCAACCTAGGGCACTTGCTTATTTCAACAGCTCTGAGTATCCGGTATGGGATGATTCCACTGCAACTCAGAAAAATAATTTGAACGCCTTGAATGGTGCTGATACCAACGAATTATATAAAAGCACACTGTACCGAAGCAAATCGGCCAAATTGGCAAACGAACAAACAAATATGACTGTGCGCTTGTCTGATAACTCATCGTCGAAAGATAAATTTGAAAATTCGGGCAACAGTAATAAGGAGCAAGTGGAAATGGACAAAAACCTAAACTTGCTTAGCAATGAAATGGCCTTACAATACAATGAACTGGAAGCCAATATTCTAGAAAAAAACAAAAACGACAATGGCTGGCTTATAGGTGGACAATTTACACCTTTGTATTCGTATCGCAAACTCAGGGGTGAAGAAGGCGACTTGCAGAACGAAGCATTTGATAAACAGGAAAATGCTGTGGTGGCATTTAGCAGCGGTTTTAGCATTCAGTATCAAAACAGCCGTTGGTCTATACTTTCGGGTAGCATTTACCCAATCCGATGCCACATTATCCAATCCTTCAAAACTAAGATTGGCCACCTCAGCCGGAAACATCATTCCGGAAAGTTCTGTTATACAAAGCCTCACATCAAGCAATCAGGATCAAAAAGAAGGTTCTGCAATGAGTCCTAATGTATATCAGGATTTTAATTATATTGAAATTCCGGTATGGGTAAAGTATAAAGTACTCGATGGGAAAATAGATTTTAACGTTTTTGGTGGTTTCAATACCAACCTGCTTGTAAACAATAAAGTATACGTAGAGCAAGGCACCGACCGCATTCTGCTAGGTACTACCGATAATCTGAGTCCGGTGCATTATACAAGTACCGTAGGCTTAGGTATTGAATATCAACTTATTTACAATATCAGATTCAATCTGGAACCTACATTCAAATATTCGCTCACTCCTATTAACCAAAATGAGATGATACGCAATTATCCATACGCGTTTGGTATTATGACCGGGATGAGATTCAAATTCTAATTACAAATCATGGAACAAACTACTAACTATATATCAGCAGGCTTGCTGCATTTTCATATTGGAAAAAATACACTTCAGGTGCAATTTCCTTTTAAAGTAAGCAATATTACCAAAGTAGAGTCTTTGCAAAAAGACATATGCATAGTACAGGCTTCCAAAATAGACGATACTGGCGAAGTGCTGGAAATGAAAGTAAATTGTGACGCCGGAAGAACAAATTTGGAGATTGAGCTATCTACTAGTGAGTACACTGATAATGTAGTGGTTATATTTCCGGTACTAGTAAGCTCTGCAGGCAAAAATGTCATTTCTATGAGTTTGCAAAAAGTATAATTCTTTACTAAAAAACATTACAAAAAAGCACCTGCCACTCCAAATATGACAGGTGCTTTTTGTTGGGAATAATACAAAGTGTATTATTTACTGAAACCTCTAAAATATTTCATGAACTGAACCCTTTCATAAGCCGCAGGATTGGCAACATGAGCCTGGCTCATCATTCCCCTGAATTCATCAATGGTCTTATATCTCTTAGCGTCCATCCAATCGTTCAATTCTTTTATCATTTGCGTGGCATATCCGGCACCGTTTTTATAAAATGTAGAAACTGCCTGAACTGCATCGGAACCAGCTAATAACATTTTTACGAGTGCTTCACCATTGTGAACACCGGTAGAAGCAGCCAAATCGCATTTCATTTTTCCTGATAAAATGGCAGTCCAGCGTATGGTATTTACCATGTCGGCTGGGGTACTAAGTACGTGTGTATTGTTGAAGGTAAGATCGTCAATATCAAAATCCGGATTATAAAATCTATTGAAAAGTACGAGACCTTTGGCACCTCGTTCTGCAAAGCGATGAGCCATTTGTCCCAGGTTTGAGAAATAAGGGCTTATTTTAAGTGAAACAGGTATACTCACATTTTTAAGCACTTCGTCGAGTATAGCAAAATACTGGTTTTCGTTATCTTCAGCTGAACGTCTAAAATCTGAAGGCATCACAAACAAATTAAGCTCTATAGCATCAGCCCCGGCTTCTTGCAATCTTTTTGGGAAATAAGTCCATTGGCTAGCCGAAACACAATTGATGCTGGCAATAACCGGAATATTTACAGCTTTCTTGGCATCCTCTATCAGATCGAGGTATGAAGTGGTAGTTTCTTTGTGATGCTCAGTATCTTCGTAAAATTCAAGCGATTCGGGATAAATAAATGCGTTGGCAGCCAGCTTACGTTTGCTGGTTTCGAGGTCGAGCAATATTTCTTCTTCGAAAAGCGAGCGAAGTACAACGGCTCCCACACCTGCATCGGCAAATGCACGTACACCTTGCAGAGAATCAGACATTCCGCTACTTCCGGCAATAAGAGGATTTTTGAGGGTAAGCCCCAAGTACTGGGTGGTTAGATCGGCCATAATTGTGATAAATTTTGTTAAGGAGTAATGAAAACCTATGTTTATATTATTGATTAAAAATAGATTGCTTATTGCGTGGAACAAAACGAAACGGAATATTAATTGTTTCACTAAAAGCTTCACCTATTTCAAGCATGTCTTCGTCGTATTTTGCATAGTGCCATTCAATGCTTATATCAAATCCACTGTTGAAATGATTTTCAAGGCGGGTAAGAATCTCATAAATCATTTTGTGCGAGGCAGAACTTAGTATACTGAAATCAAATATGCAGGAAAGTTTTTGGCTGGGTTTATGCTGCAGTTGCTCTATCCAATCAACTACTTGATAATACGTAGCAAAAGCATCCGCAGAATAAGAAGGGCCTATAATACGGAATATCAGCTTGTGGGCATCTAAATGTATCAGCGGCGAGTCTTCAGATTCCTGAATGTACAGTACATCTGGTGATTGATCTCTCATTTTTAAGTCATTTATCAAATTGATGCTAATTTAGTGACTTTATCATAAAACTGAAAAATTAGGAAAATGTTTTTTTGAATATTTTTACCTTCATGGGCAAATTTTACCTTTATTTTGTATCTAAACATCTATTTAACTGATATTTGAGCGCCCCTAAATAAATTGTGAATAAATATGAAATAAAAAAATCCGGTATTCAAAATCTTTACACTTACGTAGCAGAGATGTTTGGTACCGGATTTTATTTAGATAGAATGTTTATTTTTCAACCCATCTTTCATAAATTTGTTCAATACGCCATTTATACTTGTTAGCAATAAATTTGCGCTTAAGTTTAAGTGTTGGCGATAGTTCTCCGCCATCGGCGGTCCAAGCCTCACAAACGAGCTGGAAACGTTTAATTTTATCAGACTGGCCTAGCAACTTATTGGTTTTCTGCACTTCCTCTTCAAATCTTTCAATTACTGATGGTACCTCTATCAGGTCTCTGTTTTCGCGGTAGTGTATGTGCTGCCTCGATGCCCAGTCGTGCAAAAATTCAAAATTAGGGGCTATCAGGGCTCCTGCAAATTTTTCATTTTCGCCCACTACCATTACCTGATCTATGAATATGGATTCTTTGAGCATATTTTCAACCACCTGCGGTGCAATATACTTACCTGTAGATAGTTTGAATATTTCTTTCTTGCGGTCGGTGATTTTCAGGAATCGTCCTTCCACCCATTCTCCTATATCTCCGGTATGAAACCAGCCTTCTTCGTCGATGGTTTCTTTTGTTTTTGCATCATCCTTATAGTAACCAAGCATCAGGTTTGGCCCTTTGAAAAGTATTTCGCCATCTTCGGCAATTTTTACCTGCTGTTCTTCGCCCAATAATGGACCCACTGTTCCAAATTTTACATGTACAGGGTCGGGTCTGTTTACCGCTATTACCGGAGCAGTTTCGGTAAGTCCGTATCCCTCAAGAATAGGAATTCCGGCTGCCCAAAATATCTTAGCCAAACGTGGCTGCAGCGCAGCGCCTCCAGAAATGATGCACTGAATATTTCCGCCAAGTGCGTCTCTCCATTTCTTGAAAATGATTTTATTGGCTACCGAAAGTTTGGTTTCATACATGAAGCCGTTTTTGCCCATGAGTTCGTAATCAAGTCCCAAATCGACCGACCAGAAAAACAATTTTTTCTTTACTCCCTCCAAATCTTTCCCTTTCTGAATAATTTTGTCATATACCCTTTCGAGCAAGCGAGGCACTGTAACAAATATATGTGGATGTATCTCTTTCAGATTGTCTCCAATTTTTTCAATGTTTTCGGCATAATAGATACCTACCCCCATGTATTGGTATAAGTAGCCTCCGATGCGCTCAAGTACATGGCACAAAGGCAAAAAACTAAGGGCCTTGCTTTTAATATTCAGGTTCAGATGCTTTTTTATTTCTAATACCAGATACACAAAATTCCGGTGAGATAGCATCACGCCTTTTGATAAGCCTGTGGTACCGGAGGTGTAAATAATGGTAGCCACATCGTCAGGCTGAATGGTTTGTTTAATGTTTACCAGATTGCCTCTTATCATTACATCCTGAGCTGTTTTGCCCAGTTCCGCAATTTCAGACCAGTGAGGTGCTCCCTCTATGCGGTCGTAAGTGTATACTTTCTGAATAGTACCCAAATCTTCTGCAATTGGCAGTAATCTGTGATAAAGCAGTTCATCGGAAACAATGAGTATGCGGGCATCAGAATGCTTGAGTATATGCTTATACTCTTCGTCGGAAATTGTTGGGTATATAGGTACGTGTATGACACCAACTTGCATCATTCCCATGTCCATAAAATTCCATTCGGGGCGATTGTTGGCAACAGTAGCTATTTTATCGCCTTTTTTAAAACCCATTTTGAGCAATCCATAGCTTACATTATTGGCTATTTCAACATATTCTGTTGCACTGTACAATCGCCAGCTGCCTCCTTCTTTAGCGGCGAACGCATCTTTTTTTCCGGAGTATTTGTCTTTGTACAATTCCAGCAAATCAAACAGTCTTGCAATTTCCATATAGTATAGTATTAGGTTAGTTTGTTATTCTTCTTGAAACATTTCATTTATTTGCCGTTCAAACTTTACCATGAGGTGATTTCTCTTCAGTTTGAGGGTAGGCGAGAGCTCTCCGGTTTGCGGAGTCCATTCTTCATGCAATATCTTGAATTTTACAATATTCTGAGTTTTGCTTATTTTCCGGTTTACGCGTCTGATATAATCGCTGTAGAGCAAATGTACATTGTGGTGCAAGGTAAGCTCTAGGGGATGCATGTTTTCCATGCCATGCTCATGGGCCCATGCGCGCAAAGCATCAAATTCAGGAACAATGAGTGCGCCTGTATATTTTTGGCGAGCACCTACTATCATGGCTTGCTGAATATATGGGCTTTCTTTGAGTAAATTCTCGAGGTGCTGTGGTGCTACATAAAATCCGGTTGAAAGTTTAAACATTTCACTTTTCCGGTCTATAATTTTCAGGAATTTATTGTCGACCCATTCGCCTATATCGCCTGTATGAAACCAACCATCTGCATCAATCACTTCTTTGGTGCGTTTGGTATCTTTATAGTATCCCTTCATCAGGCTTGGGCCTTTCATCAATATTTCACCATCTTCGGCCAGTTTTACATCCACATTGTCAACCACCATTCCTACAGTTCCGAATTTGTACTCGCCACGTGTTTCATGATTTACTGCGATTACAGGTGAAGTTTCGGTAAGGCCGTATCCTTCTGCTACTTTTATACCAGCTGCCCAGAATATTCGTGCTAGTCTGGGTTGCAATGCAGCTCCTCCTACTATTATTATTTGCAGATTTCCTCCCAATGCTTCTCTCCATTTGACAAAAACCAAATTGTTTGCCCATTTCAGCTTCCATTTATAGAAAAAGGACTGTTCGAATGTATCAGAATAATTATCGGCAATTTTTACGGAATGATTAAAAATGAGCCTTTTAATATAGCTCAGCCCCATGGCTTTATCAATTATACGATCGTAAACACGTTCTATAACCCGCGGCACAGTAACAAACACGGCTGGTTGCACTTCTCTTATATTATCCGAAAGTTTTTCAATGCTTTCGGCATAATAAATACTTACCCCCATGTACTGAAATAAATAATTGACCATACGCTCAAGCACATGGCTTATGGGTAAAAAAGAAATAGCCCTGTGCTGATGATTTATTGGCAACAATTTGTATGTAGCCTCTATGTTTGAGAGTATGTTGCTGTGCGTTAGCATTACGCCCTTGGGCTTACCAGTAGTGCCGGATGTATATATAATAGTAAGTACATTTTCAGGAGTCACATTTGCTCGCATGTTTTTTACCAGATTCGTAAGTTCTTGCTCGGCATCAGATGCAGAAATGAGCAAATCTTTCCAACTGCGAATATCCGGATACTCTTCGATTGTCAAAATGGTGGGCAACTGCTCCAGTTTGTACCTTAAGGCATATATTCGATTGTACATCTCTTGGCCAGATACAATTATAATTTTGGCTTCACAATTTTCAAGAATATACGTGTACTCATCATCGGTGAGGGTATTGTACAAAGCTACGTGCACAGCGCCAATAGAGCCTATGGCCATGTCCATGATATTCCACTGAGGGCAATTACGCACAATAGTTGCTATCTTATCGCCGGGTTCTATGCCATATTGAACGAGTCCTAGAGTAAAATTCTCAACATGTTGTATATAATCATCTGTACTATACTTAATCCAAATTCCCCCCACTTTATCAGCTAGCGCATCGCGCTTATAAGGGAACTTTTCGCGGTATTGCTGAAGTAAATCATATATATGTTTAGGCTTTGCCATGGAGGAACGCTATCGGTTTCTTTGGTTTAAATTGATGTTGGTAAATTAAAAGTAATTTTTTAATAATGCAAACGTTGGAATTCCATAAAGTACACTAAATGTGTTTTTTTCGTAAATAATACTTAAATGTTGTAAACCGTTACTCACAACACAGCATTTAGCCTGTAATTTATAATTGTAAATTTGTATTTGCTCTATTACCTCCGGGCCTATTAGTATATCTGGAGCCTTACACTCTGCGAGCAATATTATTTGGTTCATTTTGTTATACACTACCCCATCGAATCTGAAACTTTTTGTACCAATAGTTACCTGTTTTTCGACAGCAATACCACCACTCGGGAAACCATATTGACTTACAAGTGCGTGCAACAGGTGTTGCCTTACCCACTCTTCGGGTGTAAGTTTAATGTATTTTTTACGCCATACATCCCATACAGAAATTATTCCGTTTGCATTGCGGAACTTCAATGCTGCTTGTGGCAGGTTCAGTGCAGGAAGATGGTTTATGTTTTCCATCTGAAAATAGGGTGTTTTACTTTTGCTAATATATATTACCTTTGTAAAAGTAATTAAAAAAATCGGGTTGTAATGAAGACAAAAAAGGAAATTGTTGACAACTGGCTACCCAGATATACAGGCAGGCCGCTAGATCAATTTACAGAACATATTCTACTTACAAATTTTCACCAATATCTCGATTTATTTTCAGAATGGTACAATGTGCCCATCATTGGCTTGGACAAACCTATGCCCAGTGTGCAGGCTGATGGTATAACTCTCATCAATTTTGGAATGGGCAGCCCTATGGCAGCCACCATCATGGATTTGCTAAGCGCCATTTCGCCCAAGGCTGTTTTATTTTTGGGTAAATGCGGAGGTCTGAAAAAGAAAAATGAAGTTGGTGATCTTATTTTGCCCCTGGCTGCCATTCGTGCCGAAGGTACCAGCGACGACTACTTGCCGCCTGCAGTGCCTGCACTGCCTGCTTTCAATATGCAAAGAGCCATTTCTACTACCATACGCAACTTTGGTCGCGATTACTGGACCGGAACCGTACTTACTACCAACCGACGTGTGTGGGAGCATGATGACGAGTTTAAAGAGTATCTACGTAAGACCCGCGCAATGGGTATTGATATGGAAACTGCTACCATATTTACTGTTGGTTTTTGTAACGAAATACCTACAGGAGCTTTGTTATTGGTGAGCGACCAGCCTATGATTTCGGCCGGAGTGAAAACTTCGGAATCGGATCTGAAGGTAAACGTAAATTTTGTACACGAACACCTGAAAATTGGTATTCAGTCGTTGCTCGAAATTTCTACCAACGGAAAATCTGTAAAACACCTTAAATGGTAATTTGAAGTGGCAAAAAGTTTCGACCAAATACTAAGCGATTTAAAAAACCGAAAATTCGCCCCCATATACTTGTTAATGGGCGACGAGGCTTTTTATATAGACCGCATTACACAATATATAGCCGACCATGTGCTTACTGCTGATGAGAAATCTTTCAACCAAATAATTTTATATGGCAAAGATACTGATGCCACTACGGTAGATATGGCCGCACGCCGCTTCCCGATGATGTCGCAACATCAGGTAGTAATTGTGAAAGAAGCACAGGATATGAAAAAAATAGAAGACTTGCAGTTCTATGCATCATCGCCCAATCCTTCGACCATACTTGTGCTGGCGCACAAACACAAAAGCTACGACAAAAAACGTAAACTTTATAAAGCAATTGACGATAAAGGTGTGGTATTTGAATCGAAAAAGCTATATGACAACCAAATACCTGGATGGATAGACAAATACATCAAAGAGCAAAACTACCAGATTACTCCCGTGGCTTGCAGTTTGCTTTCCGAATTTTTGGGCAACGACCTCAATAAAATTGCTAACGAAATAGATAAGCTCCGCATTTCATTGCCTCAGGGCAGCCAGATTACCCCGGAGCATATTGAACAGAATATAGGCATTAGCAAAGAGTTTAACAATTTTGAACTTATAGCCGCCATCACCCAAAGAGACGTACTAAAGGCCAACCGCATCATCAATTACTTTGGAAGTAACCAGAAAGACTATCCCATTTTCGTAACCATCAGCTCATTATTTGGCTTTTTTTCAAAAATATTGCTCTACCATTTTACCCCCGACAAATCTGATAAAAACCTGGCTACTGTATTGCAGGTCAATCCATATTTCATGAAAGACTACCATACTGCTGCCAAAAGATTCATACCAAAAAAAACTGTAGAAATTATCGGTTATTTGCGTGAATATGATTTAAAATGCAAAGGTGTAAACAATGTGAGTACCTCCCCACACGATTTACTTCGTGAATTAATTTTTAAAATTTTACATTAAATGATTACCCTACTCATCATCTTATTCACCACTATTGTTTCGTATCTGGCTTTCCGAAACAGAGAAATATTCAGCAAATATATGCTCAACTCTTATATGGTGTACCATAAGAAGGATTACAAAAGGCTGCTCAGCCATGGATTCATTCATGCCGACTGGGGACATTTGTTTTTCAATATGTTCACATTGTATTTCTTCGGAGTTTCGCTAGAGTCAAATCTGGGGGCAATCAGTTCATTTCCTTCCTTATTGTACATATTTATATACCTATCGGCCATAGTGATAGCATCGGTACCCTCTGTACAAAAAAACAAAAACAACCATTGGTACAACTCAGTGGGCGCATCGGGAGGAGTGGCAGCTATTCTTTTTGCCTCCATACTTTTTGACCCTATGACTGGTATTTACATATTTCTTATTCCCATTCCTATACCCGGATTTATATTTGGTTTAGCATACCTCTATTATTCGCATTACATGAGCAAGAAAGGGGGCGATAATATAAACCACGAAGCGCATTTTGTAGGAGCTTTATATGGCTTTACTATACCCATTTTCTTCGAGCCCATGTTGCTCAAATTATTTTTCAATCAACTCATCTCATGGTAAAAGCAGTATTCATAGACCGAGATGGCGTAATAAACAGCGATAAAGGACTTTACTATATATGGCGCGAAGCCGATTTTACCATAAATGATGGTGTACCTCAAGGACTTGCTCTATTGCAAAATAGCGGTTTTGAAATCATACTCATAAGCAACCAGGGTGGTATTGGGCTGGGCATGTATACACGGGCTCAGACCGAGAAGCTTCACGAGATTCTTATACAAACACTCTGCAAAGATGGTATAAGCATTCGTGAGATTTATTACTGTACCCACCACCCGAAAATGAGCAAATGTTTGTGTCGTAAGCCCCAGAATATTATGATAGAAAAGGCCATTGCACGCTTCAATATAGATAGAACCCAATCTTTTCTTATAGGAGATTCAGATAGAGATATAGCGGCAGGAAATCTTTCGGGTCTCAAGAGTTTCCAAATAAAGTCGAATCAGAATATAGTACCTATTTGTAAGCAGATAGCAGCATGGCAAACATAAATCCTGAATTTGTAAATTTGGATGGAATAGTTTATCACGAAAAAGACAAAGTCTTCGACTCGATGAACCGTGGCTTCCTGTATGGCGATGCGCTATTTGAAACCATGCACGCCTATGGCAGCAAAGTACAATTTCTGAACGAACATTTGAACAGATTGCTTGCAGGAATGCAATTTTTGGGAATGAAAATTCCACCCAAATTCTCATCGCACCGCGAGCTGCTCGAAGAAGAGCTACGCGCAATCATGCACCGCAACCGTGCATTCAAAGGTACCCGCATACGACTTACAGTGTTCAGAAAAAGTGGAGGAAAATACTCACCTACCAACAATGATATTTCGTATCTGATACAAGTGAGCAAACTAGACGAAGAGAAATACACATTCCCCGAAACAGGCTTAAAAATTGAAATATTCAGTAAAACACCTAAATACTACACCCCTTTCAATCAGTTCAAAACTACCAATTGTAATGTTCACATACAAGCTGGCATATTCCGAAATGAAGTGGCTGCAGATGAATGTTTATTGATAAATCAGGAAAACAGCATAGTAGAAGCCATTTCATCCAATGTTTTTTTTGT
>JAIFMY010000031.1 GCA_020048155.1 Bacteroidota bacterium | reverse complement strand
CGCTACCGCTATCGGATTGCTAAAACTCGGGCTCGATATAACCAACCTCAAAGCAACACCCAAAAGCAAAAAGTATACAAAATCAAAAAGTTCTCAAAAAGATAAATCTGGCAAAACGTCCTTTTTTGATATATTTTTCGGAAAATTATTTGATGAACCAAAAGACACCCATATCTAATACCACATAAACGCTTCAACCATGACTGACGAATTATTGAACTTTAATTTACCTACACGCGAGAAATCTATCATAAAAGTGATAGGCGTAGGTGGTGGTGGCGGTAATGCCGTGAACCACATGTACAAGCAAGGCATAAAAGATGTAGATTTCATTGTTTGCAATACAGACCGCCAAGCGTTGGCCAAAAACAGTGTACCCATAAAAATACAAATTGGTACTACGCTCACCGAAGGACTTGGTGCTGGAAACAGCCCTGAGTCGGGTCGCGCTGCTGCTATTGAGAATATAGAAGACGTAAAACGCCACCTGATCAATGACACCAAGATGGTGTTTATAACTGCCGGTATGGGCGGAGGCACCGGTACAGGCGCAGCTCCAATCATTGCAGAAGCTGCCCGCGAATTGGGCATACTTACCATTGCTATTGTTACCCTTCCATTCAAATTTGAAGGAAACAAACGCCTTGCTCAGGCTGCTCTGGGTATCGAAGAACTGAAAAAGCACGTTGATTCCCTCATTGTAATAGACAACAACAGGCTTACAAAAATATACAAAGACCTTAAGTCGCAGGAAGCCTTCTCGAAGGCGGACAATGTACTTACAGGTGCTGCCAAAGGCATAGCCGAAATGATAACTGTAGAAGGAATCATAAACGTGGACTTTGCAGATGTGCGCACAGTAATGCACGCCAGTGGCGTAGCCATGATGGGTACAGGCACTGCCGAAGGCGAAGACCGTGCGATGGAAGCTGCCAAAGCATCGCTCAACTCACCATTGCTCAATAGCAACGACATACGTGGTGCAAAAAATATTCTGCTCAATATAGGCTGGGACGAAGAAGAAGCGCTCCTCGACGAACTTACCACTATAAACGAGTACATACAAGAAGCTGCAGGCAACAATGCAAATCTCATTTGGGGTCATTACAGAGCTGAAGGCATTGGAAAGAAAATCTTGGTTACTGTAGTAGCTACAGGTTTTGATACCGATGTGATAGCAGAAATGAATGCTTTAAAAAAAAATAAAGTTGAGAGAGTTTCTTTAGAAGATGAAAAGCCTACCAAGGGAACCTCTGAAGAGAAAAATTCCGATGAAATTGGCATAAAAGAGACAAAAGGCCCTAATAATAAAGGAGATAACGAAGACACCCCAAAACCTTTAACTACTGATTTTCCCTACGATTCGGATAAAGATAAAGATAAAGAAGAGGAAACAGTAAAAGTTGAAAGAGTACCTGATAGAATACTGCTCAAAGAAGAAGCCTTACAAAGAGCCAAATCGGGTGGATTGCTGCGCGACAATCTGGAATACAAAGAAAACCAGCCTTCTATTCAAAGATACAATGTTGGCTCTGAAAGTATAAAAACATCGAACCAGTACAGCGACACACAGATAAACATATCGAACGGAAAAGTGAGTTTTCAGGACAACAACTTCCTGTTCCGTCGTCCGGATTGATTCATAAATACTAAGTATTATGACACTTGAAGAAAAAATAAATAATGATATGAAAGAAGCCCTCAAGGCAAAAGACAAAAACCGTCTGGATGCTATAAGGGCTGTGAAATCAGAAATTTTGCTTGCAAAAACCGCAGAAGGTTCAACCGGAACTGTAAGTTCTGAATTGGAAATACGCATTTTGCAAAAAATGGTAAAGCAGCGTAAAGATGCTGCTACAATATACACTGAGCAAAACCGAGCAGATTTGGCAGAAAAAGAACTGCTAGAAGCTAAGTTCATAGAAGTGTATTTACCTGCTCAACTTTCTGACGATGAATTGAAAACAATTTTACTTAAAATTATTGCCGACTCCGGTGCAAGCAGTGCTAAGGATATGGGTAAAGTCATTGGTTTAGCAAATAAGCAATTGGCAGGTCAAGCTGAAGGTAAACGGATAGCTGACTTGGTGAAAGCTTTGTTGGCCAGCTAGCAGATGGCAGCACCGATAGGCAATTGAGTTTGATCCCCCACGTACCAACTGGGCTCATGCAGGTATGTTTCCCACGAACATTTGCGGAGCCCTTTTTTTTTATCATAAGTTACAATCGGGTTGCTCATTCTTATTAATTTGAACTTAGCTATAGCTCATTTTCAAACCGCAGCAATTCCAGATACGGGTCACCTTCTAATCCGAGCAACATAGCAAAAGCTGGCTCGGTTTTATATCCTTGTTGTTTTAAATTCAATATTTTAAGTCTGAAGTCATCCCCAAATTTATTGAGCAAATAATGCTCTATGAGCAAAAATTTGCAGTTATTGCCTTTTCACCCCTAACCAAAAATTCATCAAATCTGAAATGTTTTAAGTCAGAAAACTCACTCAATACAACCAGTTTATAAATCTGATAATCTTCGCAATAGCACAATACATCCAAATCACTGCTTTCAGTATCTATGTTTATAGGAACAGTACCGGCCAGTACAGGTGTAAACGAACTCAATTTTTCAAGAATTTGTATGCTACGCATTGCATTATAGGCCATTCGTTGGCGAAGAGTGCCAACGGCCAGGTAATCAATATTCCCAAAATCCATTTCCATCTCTGAATACCTGATCAAAGACCTACACAATATTTAATTTATAGCATTCTTCGTATCAGAAACAGGCTTCTTTTTCAAAAGAATAGTTAAAGAAAAACTATAAAAAACCATCCAATGACCCGAAAAACCACGAACCTCATTGGCCTTAAATTTCAGGTACTCCGTTTCTGTCAATTCCCTGATTATGTTGCCATGGTTTTGTAACACAAATTTACCTTCAATAACAGATGGCCCTCCGCCTTCACTAATTTGCATAAAAAGGAAAAAATTGACTAAAGCATATACCAAAAAGAAACCAGAAAGTATAATCAACGGCCTGTGAGAGTCTTTTAATATAATTCCCCATTGTTTGAATACACCGCCCGACTTTCTTCTATTTGAGCGATCGAATCCTTGCGTTCTAAGTATTTCAAACAATGCAGGCAACCACACTACGAAAATACCCACATGCAAAAAAATAAAAAACGCCCCCATCACCTCATGATAAAAACCGAACAACGAAAATAGGTGAATCAAAAATCCGAGTATCAACCCCAATCCTGCAATAGAACCAAAAATTTTATTCATACCCCTTACGTTAATTATTGTTGTTTTATATAAATTACATGAATAGCAAACTGAGAATGTACTAAAAAAATCCCGTATGATTGGGCATCAATACACGGGTATTAATATGCCAAAAATACGGGATAAAATATTATAAAAATCTATTAAATGAACTTATTTTCGTTTGGAAACGTGAAGATTAATAATATTAACCCATTTCTTAGCAAGCTCCATTTCGTTTGCAATGGTGTAACCATCGTATTCAGAATTGTAAAACTCAAGCATTTCATCGCCTTTTTCTTTGTTGGTATACACAAGAGCTAAATCAAGACGAGCAGTTACACGTGTATTTCCGGTAGCAGTACTTGCATTTTTCTCAGTTTCAGATATCCTACTACGCTGAATTTCGTTGAGGTCTATGCATGTTTTCACATAATCGTGGTTATGCGTTTTGCGCACATAAATAAGCTTATTGGCACTTTTGTCAATAGCCATACCAGAGGTATTCCACAGTTCAAATTCAGTAAGAACAACATTATTTTGGGCGGCAAAGTCCTGAATCAAAGATTTAAACTCTGCATTGCGCATTCTTTTTTTGATGGAAAAGTAAAAAAATGGAGATAGAATAACGACAATAATTACTATAGTAATAATAAGTGTAGATGAAGAAATCATATAATTAAATTTGAAAGTTTTTTAAAAAAAATATTAAAATAACAGACTGGAAGCAACATGCACAGTGCATGTTGCGAAACCTAATAGAACACACCTAAGTCAATACTAAATAATATCAACCTTCAGGAGTATATACCAACAAAAAACTTTCAGAGAAAATAATGAATGGGATAAACGATACGAGCCAGGTAATAAAATACGCAGGATATATCTGCATATAGAATATAGACATAGAAATAATGATCCAATTGCCTATCAATAATTTGCTGAAAAGATTCGGAACTAAAACTACGATTGGTGACCATGCGTACAGCATATTGGCTAAAATCTTGAAGAAGATTTTCGGCACTACTGTGTGAATTGGTATTGGCCAGGCTTAAATACGACGCACCTATTGGCGAAGCTGAATGCTCAATTCCAAAATCGTTTCTCAGCAAAGTAAAAATGGGCGCAAACATCAGGTTTACAAATAAACTTGATATTACCAATGCAACAGCGAACCTTTTTACTTCCAAATTGCTAAGCATAAGAGTTAAATAAACAATAATTTCATTGAGGAAATTTTATCCAAAGATAAGCGAATATTTGATGAACAGAAAAACGATAGTGCATATAATCCATCTCATTCTTCCCTATCAAACAAACACTTAGCTCGGTGAATCAATATTCAAATAAACCTAAATCGGAATGAATGGAAAGTTTCCGGGATCCGAAAGGTTCGCATCTACCTACAACCTTGGCATCCAGATTGAACGATTTAGCAATATCTATCACATTTTGAGCATATTGCCCGGGTAAATATATCTCAAATCGATGTCCCATATTGAAAACCTTATACATTTCACTCCATGCAGACCCCGATTCGTTTTGTATAATGCTAAAAAGCGGAGGTACAGGAAATAAATTATCTTTTATCACATGCAGGTTGTCCACAAAATGCAGGATTTTGGTTTGGCCACCGCCAGAGCAGTGTACCATGCCGTGTATGTGAGGTCGCAACTCGCTGAGTATCTTGCTCACCACCGGGGCATATGTACGGGTAGGCGAGAGAACAAGTTTTCCCGCATCTATTCCAAGATTTTCAATACTTTGCGTCAACTTATAATTACCTGAATACACCAAATC
>JAIFMY010000174.1 GCA_020048155.1 Bacteroidota bacterium | reverse complement strand
TTTCAATCCTTGTTATAGTGGAAATGGGTTTGGTAGCGTGCACCCGCCCTATGTGTTGCAATACAAGTATTTACATGATTGCTGGGTGCACCTGTTTTTGTTTTTATCAATATGTCAAAGAGCTTGTTTGGCATCGTTTTTTCTTTTTTTGCGTATTGTCAATGTTTTTGTTTTCAGGAAATTATATGCCATTTCGGAAGGCACCCAAATATAAATGGGTATGGTGCTAACACATTTCACATTCTACTTTGGGCATATGTTCCTAAAGGTGCAATTTATACATTTTTCTGCATTTCTGGTAGTACCGGGGTAATATTTTTTCTCTATTATTTTATGTATTTCGCTTAGTGTGTGTTCTATTATTTGTGTGTAGTTATGAGGTATTTCTATTTTTACCAGTATATTGTTGCTACGGGTATATATCAGGTATGCATGGTTTACTGGTTTGTTGTAGTTCTTGTTTATGAGGTAGGCGTATATATACAATTGTTGCTTATAGGTTTTGTATACTACATTGTTGTATTCTGCAAATTTGTATTCGAGGGGGGCCATGGTTCCATCTTTTAGTGTAAGTACCTCGTCGGGTATTCCGCGCAGGGTGCCCGCTGCTAGGTAGGGGGTTATTTCTTTCTTTACTACTCCTATTTTCTTGCGCAGGTAGTTTATGTTGCGCATGGCTCGGTGCTGGTGGGTGCTGCGTCCTATCAGTACTTTATTGTTTTTTTCTTCGTATTGGGGCATACTAGCCACATATTGGTAATACGTAAACCTGGGGCAATACAAATGTTCTATTACATGCGACGTTGTAATAATCATGGGTTTATCAAATGAAAAGTGTTTTTATTTCGTCGGTTATAAGTTTCTGGTCGAATGCCTGACCCAGCAATATGGTTTCTTTGAGCTCTGATTTGTTCATCGGGAATATATACACCTTATCGGTTTGTGTGTTTATGTGCGCTTCTATGGCCAGTTTCAGTTCATCTTTTTCGTTGGCCGATACGGTGCCCAAAAATACTGAAAATTGCACCCTGTATAAGCCATATTGCTTGCATAGTTTGGCTATTTTGTTTCTCGATTTGTCTTTTTCTATGTCGTACAATACCCATACTATCATATTGGTGGTGTTTATATTATTTCCTGAATCAGTTCTGTTTCGTCGCGCCCTATGAGTTTATTGGCATACTCGTGGGCTTCCGCCATTATTATGCGGTTGCGTGTCTGATTGCGTCCGCGGTACCTGATGGCTTCTTCGTCCCAGTATTCGGTGAGTGCTGCTACCAGCAGGGCTTTGCCTTCTTTGTTTAGGGTCATGCCATTGGGCACAGGGGTGGTATGTTCTTTGTTTACTTTTTTCCCGCTAAAGAGTTTAAATACCGGCTCTATAGCAAAGGTCCGATAGGGCTCTATGAAATCGAACACGAAACTGAGTTGGTTGTAATCGTCGCGGTGCATATAGCCCACATAGGGATCGAGCCCGGCCAGTATCAGTGCCTTTTCTATGCGCGAGTATAGTATTCCATTGGCATAATTGAGAAAAGCGTTGAAAGGGTCTTTGGCCGGACGTGCAGATCTGCCTGCAAACTGATGATTTTTGGGCAACAAAGTACTAAGGGTTTCATAGAATATCTTTCCTGCATTGCCTTCGTATCCGCGCAGCGTATCGGCTATATCTGCCATGCACTCGCCTGTCAGTCCGTTTATTTTGGTTCTGAGTGTTTCTATTTTATCTATGGCTTCGTTTATATTGGCTAGGTTCTCGCTTCTGTGCTTTTTGAGCCTTTCGAGCAGCTCTTGGTGAGCCACCAATTTTTTGTCTATCCAATTGAGTGCATCGGTCATACCCTGTTTGCCTATGCTGGCTATGAGCTGTTGTTTGCGTATGAGGGTGGTACTGCCCAGCTTGCTGTGCCAAAACCGCCCAAGTGGCCTACCTGTGCGTTCTGTAATCACAATATCTATGTGGTATTTGAGAGCCAGTTGTATGGCATCGGTGCTCAGGCTGGCAGCATCGGCAAGTACTATGGTGCTCACTTTGCGGGCACTAAACTGTTTGTGTACAATTTCTTCGCCTTGCTTGATGCGTATATCAAACATTTCTTCTTTTACGTGCAAGTACGCACCATATGTATGTATGAATAGTTGCATCAGGCTGTGAGTTGAATGGTTCCAAATCCGCGGGAAACTGATTTGCCCAAGCCTATATACTGTGGCAGGTAGGTATTGCTGGCAAAAGTACCGGTAAAAGCAAGCATAGATTGATTTTTGAACTGTGTCATCTTTTCGCTGAATTTTCCGGTTACCATTATCCTATTTTCAGCCTGATGGTTTATGCCTTTCATAAAAGCAAGTATATTGTTTTGCAAAACTTTACTCAAAAATTTGTTTTTCTCTGCTTCAACTTCCAGTTTTTGGTAATCTTCGTAGTTATGTTGGTTTAGTCCCATCCACAAGGTTTCAAAGTTATATTGGTACAATGCCTCGCCTATTTCGGGCACATACTTACTTATTTCAACGTCTTTTTGCAATACAGGTATCTTTACACCATCTACATCAAGTTGGTCTATTTTCAGGAACAAATCAAACAACAGACGACCTCCTTCACCCAAGCCTATAAGATACGGCATTCGATTAATCACTTTGTATTGTACCAATGGATACTTATACCTGTAATTTCCATCGGCATAGTGGTTGTGCAATAGCTCGGAATGTTCTTTAAATATATTTCCGAAATAGCCTCTCAACTTGTGTGCATCGCGCACCTTAAGCGATATTTCCGGAAATTTGATGTAAACAATGGTATTGATTGAGGTCATATAAATACTGTCTTTGATTCTGGATTATTTTTCATTACGCCCATTTCTCGGTCATAATACAATTCCCAATTTGGTTCATAATACAATGGTTTTATGTCACCACTTACATTGTATTGTGACTTCGCAATTTTAGTGATAAATTTAGTGAGCATTGGCTGAATCTTTTTCATTGCCTTTTTCCGTTCAAAACGCTCCTCTATAGCAAAAGTGGCAGTATACTTTTGCCATATTTGCGCGGCTTCATCATTTATAGGCATAAAAATATTCACTTCATCAGGTCTATAGGGTATCAGTTGAAATTTTGAAGCCAAGGTTCTTACCTCCATTTTCTTTATATGCTTTATAAGTTCGCTACTTATGTCGCTTTTATCGCTTATGCGGTTGCTTATTTCTCTGAAATATTCTTGGTTCATTTCGTAGAAAGCTTTCTCCGGCACTACATCACCCATTTTCATAAAAATCCCCTTCGTGATATCGGTTAGTACAGTATCATATACCTGCTTGGCCTTCCCACTATTGAAAACAATCACACTCCCTGTTTGTTTTATTCCATTTCTATTGCATCGGCCTGCCGATTGGTTGATGCTATCAAGTGGGGCAAAATCGCGCCATACATAATCAAAATCGATATCCACCCCGGCTTCTACTACTTGAGTAGAAACAAGTAAAGGGGCTTCGTTGTTGCGCAAACTAGTTTGTATTTCTGCTATTCTTGGAGCTCGGTCATATGGTACGATGGAACCACTCAGATAAAACCTTTTGCGTTGGCCAAAATCACATTTTAGCTTTTCGTATAGTTGTTGCGACCATTTGATGGTATTGGTGATAATGAGCACTGAACTATCGGGGTGTGCTTCAATAAATTCTTTTATATGTTGGTACCAAACATCAAATTCTTGTTCTTTGAAACTGTATTTCTTTAGCCAGCTCAAATCAAGGTTTATTCTGTTGCGATTTTCAAAATAATAGCGTGTCTTAACCTGAGTAGGGTCGGTAAGTTCAAGTACAGGTTTGGTATTTACAAGGTAAGGCTGGGTTGCAGTCACGAATATAAATTTCACGTTCAGGTATTCGGCCATTTCACTAAATATGAAATCTACAGCGCGGTGGTATTTTGCCGGAATGTTTTGCACTTCGTCCAGTATAATGATGGAGCCAGCCATATTATGAAATTTCCGAAGCACCCTGTTCCTGTCCGAAAAAATGGTTTCGAGTAGTTGCACAAAAGTGGTTATGATAAAAGGGTGCTCCCAGCCTTCGGTCAGATATTCTGCCTCAGAATCTGTAAGTTCGTATTTGTCCCAAGCATCCGGGTAGTTGGCAAGGTAGTGGTGTTTGGCTACATAGCCATCGGGCACATTGCCAAGTAGCGCTATTTTTTCGAATATGGCTGCATTCTGGTCTATCACCGATGTAAAAGGCAAGCAATAAATGATGCGCGAGACTTTGCCCGTAGATTGATGTATGGAGTTTTGTAACAGAATAGCAGCATGATAAGCGGCAAAGGTTTTGCCCAATCCGGTGGGAAGTGTGATAGAAAAAAAATGAGCTTGTGCATGCAGTACTATATTGTGGGCTATATCTCGGAATGCACTTTCACGTTCTATGTCTATATCTTTTACAATGCTATCTTTAAATAGACTTTGCTTAAAATTCTGTACCAGGTCTATTTCGAAGAGATAGTTGGCCAAGTATTTAGTACTGGTTGCAGAAAGGTCTAGCATCATATCTCCCTTATCGGCAGACAATACCAACGAAAACAACAGATGCTGGAGTAAAAATAGTTTTGCGTCTTTTTGCTGCGACAGGGGTTTATCTATCAGTCTGTTCAACTTACTTTGTTTGGTAAAAAGCTCAGTAAGTTCCTTTTGTGCATTGGCAGAAAGGGGCTGGTTGAGTGCACCGGCTATCTGATTAAAAGATTCCCACCTAAAATGTACAATTTGTTTTTCAAATGCTGCAAGCCCAGACTCGTCGAGCAAAAATTTCGATCTTCCTTCGCCATCTGCATTAAAATCAGGCAAATTGCCATGATGTGCTAAAATGATATTGGACATGATAAACCGAACCAGCAATTCCTCCTCTTTTAGCAAATCATAAGCAAACAAAGCACCAAAGCGTGCATGATTGGCCAATTTGTCATTTTCACGAATTTCCTTTACCAATGCATTTCCGTGGTCGTGGATAAAACTTTCAACCGATTGGTACAATTCATCAGGCAGCTCTTTTTTCTCCAAGGCCACTGTCCCTATTTTGTATTGGAAATAATTGGTGGCCTTGCCCATATCGTGCAAGTATGCAAGTACCTTGCGCCAGTAGTTCAATTGCTCGAAAGTAAAAAAACTACCGGAGAATTGTTTATTCTCCAGTAGTGTTTCAGACAGTTGGTTACAGTGATCAAGATGCGTCTTTAACAACCTGTCGGGGTGCGATATGGTTTCAAAAGAGGACAATATTTCCGGGTATATTGGTTTTATAGTATATTGATAAGCTGGCATTAAATGCTTTTCCATTGCGCTCGAAGAGAATATCATCACGCTTGGTTACATTTCGTTGAGTATCCATTTCTATAGCACACATACTTTGCTCGGTAAATTCATTCCCATTTCTGATGATGCTCTCCGCATCAAAAGTATTGAAAACAGACTTAGGTACCACGGTTTGTATTTCTACTATCTGGCTATCTTGCACTTCATCGGCATCATACTCACCTTTGTATTGTATAGTTGCCAATAGGTTTGCTATGCCCAAGGTAGGTGTATATACAGTGGTTGCGTTTTCCAAGTTCCTTTTTACACTCTGGTAAAGCTCAGTATTGGTATGTGCAAAATAAATTCTGTAAATGGGATTTTTCACAAACTCCATGATTGTGGGCTTTCTGTTGTCCACATACATTCCGTATGTGGGCCTCAGATTTATATTTATGCGCGTGGTAGTAAGCGGTTTCAGTACCGAAATCCCAATTTTACATTGAGGTTCCTGAAAATAATGTAAATACCTGTCTTTATTCTTGTTGTCCTCGGTAGCACCTATTGCCCATAGCAAACCCATGAGGGTGGTTTTGGGTGGCACCAAATAAGATACAGCAGAAGTAGTGGCATAATATTTTTTGAAATGCGCATACTCGCCTTTTACATCAAATACGAGGATTTTCATACCTTGTTATTTTGTAAAAATGGGTTCGGTCAATTTTACTCTATCGTCCATGCGTACCGTTACTTTCAGTATTTTATCGGCATGTAGTTTTAGTACCTGATTCAATTTATTGGTAGCGATATTGAAGTCTTGTATGTCTTCCAACTCATCGGTTTTTTTATTTTCATCCGGTATTATCTCAAGCCTCTCAAGCAAATCGCCAATGAAAAATCCTTTTTGACTGTACTCTATATGCACCAATAAACGTGGCATATGGCCTTTTTTAGAACGGGTGAGCAAATCCTTAGTTCCATCCCACATGGCCTGAAGCAAAAGGTCTAAATCCTCTAAAGTTGCTTTAGAGAAAGTGGCAGCATTTTCATTCACTACTCCATGAAAACCTATCAGTCCGTAGCTTATATTATACTCTTCGCGAAAAGTACGCTGGTCTGCCCCTTCTTTGGTAGCAAATGCACCTGTACCTTTAAGAAAATTCATTTTTACCGGATGCAATGATTTTCCCATACCAAACTGAACGGGGCCGGTTACATGAAATACTTTAGGGTTGCTGCCTTTGGTAACTTTCTTTGCTTTTTTATCTTCGGCGGTATCATCATCATTGCCCGAATCTTTTCCTGGTGCCGAAACAGCGCCAAACAGACGACCATCTATAAACTTATTCAGAAAATCATCTTGGTTACTGTATGCAGATGCTCTTTCTAATCCGGTTACTGGTCTGTTATCTACATCACGTATGAAAACGTCTTTATCAGCTCCTAATGATTTTCCATCATACCCGAGTTGAATAAAATAATCGCGAATGGTGCGTTTCAGCCTCACATCTGTTACTAGCGCCTTGCCTGTTGCTTCATCCATGCGGGGTTTGTTGGCATCCATCGGGTCGCCATTTGGGTTTGCCTGTTTTACATCATACAGGAACAAGATTTCACTTCTGTTGTCTATTTTCATATCAGTCAAGTATTATTGTTGTTTATTTTGATATTGTTTGCTAAATTCTCTTTGCATTATCATGCCCAGCGTGAAAAGGTACGAAATTTCAGAACGTCCAATATTTGCTTTGTGCACCAAGGCTTGGGCTATAGCACTCTCAGTATCTGGCACTGCTAGTTCATATTCACGCATTTTATTGATGAGTTTCGGAAATATATCCTTAACTACCCCCTCATCAATGTTCAGCCCATTCAGGTTTTTCCTAAAAGGATCGCTTTTGAGCTTCTGATACTGCTTTTGCATGAGTATCTGACTTAAAGCTCCTAACATGAATACTCCTTTTTTGTATTCAGAATCGAAGAAATGTGCATGTTGAGCAATAAACCCATCCATTGTTAAGTCCGGTTTTTCATTCATATTTTGTGTGTATTGTTTATTGGTGAATAAATTGAGTGATTGTAAAAACATGTGAGTTACGAACGATTCTTTTACGGCTGCCTGAAAGTACCAATCGGAATCTTTGTCTTTGAAGTATGGTCTGATGATGTTCAAGTATTCATCGAGTATATTTTTCTCGTTGAGTATTGTTCCGTGGAATATTCCATTTACTACTTGAAAAAATATAGGGTGGAAAACTGTTTCTGTGTTGTTCTTGATTTTGTGCGAAAACCAGCGAGCTAAAGAATACAAATTCGGATAAAACGTAGATTCTTTTCCATCTTTGCTTTGGTGATAGGTAATGGGTTTATACCAAGCACTTAAAACATCCATGCTTTTCTTTATTCTGGAAAAACGAGAAGGTGCCACATCCGAAATGTGAGAGAGTATAAGATATTGATTGCTATTGCGCTTATAAAAGAATACATCGAAATAAACTTGACTTTTCGAAAAATTATCATTTTCTGCAATTTCATTGGTTATTTGCTCATTGCTGATTATGCCTTTTATCTGTACATCGTTATTCGGGGTATTCGGAAATTTGAGTAGCTGTCTGATGATGTCTTCTTTCGACTCGTCTGGTACCTGAATGAAATGGGGCAATACATAGTATTTGTAACCATGAAATGAAAAGGCAAAAAATTCTTCTGCCAACCTGTTCATGCCTTCCAATATCTTGCATGCCTCTTCCGATACCGGAAACATTTTATATGAGTCCTTGGTATCAAATCCACTTCTGGAAAAAGAAGGATCCGTAACCGCGAAGCCCAAGGTGCTCACCCGGCCATAAATCATTTTTGCTTTCTCACCTGTAAGTGCGCATACATAGTCTTTTGCCGACGAAGCCTGATAGAACTTTCCATACGCATTTTCAATAAAAAGAGTTCTTAGCTCCGGTATCTCCCCAAGGTACAGCCCATCAATCTTAAAAGTAAACAAATATTGAAGTTTAGTATCCAGATTGGCATTTAAAAAGTATGCTTCAATTTTTGCTATTTCATCACTGTGCAAAAAAGTATGTTTATAATTCTTAAATGATGCTTTCATTTTTTTTTGTACCCTCTTCTCTATTTCCTTCTTGAGTTCATCTGGTTTATTTTTGGGTAAAAATAAAAAAGTGGGTACTACATTTGTGCTCATGGCTGGGGCACGGAGATACAAATATTTATCTATCAGTCCTGCCGAATAGTCTTCTATAGTTGCTTCGCCTTGAAGCATTCCGCCCGATACATGAAATACTATCACTTTGGCATTACCAGCAGCCGCACCTTTGAATGGCCGTGCCCATGGCTCGAAATAGTCTGCATAATCTTCGTGCTCCTTAAGCACTTTCCCGATCTCGTATAAAGTCTTTATCATATATACTTTGTGAAAAATGTTTTACAAATAAATTACACTTTACTGCCATCTTTCGGCAGTGTCAACAAATTTTGATAAAAAAAATCTACCTGCGATTTTACATAGGTACGAAGTCCCAAAGGTTCAATATTCTGTATATGTGAAGGCAACCCAAGTATAAACCTGCCTATGCCTTCCCATTTTGCAACATCTCCTGCAAACTTATATTTGCCTTCAGAAATAGAACTGACCAACTTGCTCGATAATGGAAACTCCTCAGTAAGTAGATTAAAAGCCATCAAATCCATTTCAAACGATGCTTTTATCTGTTTCATATCCGACATTCGGAAACAGTCTACATATGCAGCATTATGCTCAGACAAATACTTCTGATTGATATCCAAAAGGACTACTTTTTGTGCGCGTGATGTTTTAAAAAGTTTGTTGGTACTTGTCTCTGGCTCAAATGCCCACACTGCATCATAATTGTGGGTGAAAGCAAATGGCTCAATGATTCTATCCGATACTGTTCCACTATTGCCAGAGTAATACCCAGCAAGCTTGACCTGTAGCTTTTTTCTGATTCCTTCCAAAAGTGGTTTTACTTTTTGGCTATTCATTTTGCCAATAAAGCTGTAGGGTATACGCTCGTTGTCATACAAAGCCGCCAACTTATTTATCAAATCGTCTTTGGTCTTACTTGTAGATTCTATACTGTAAATGGCTTCTTGTAAAATATGAGACTCCTCTTCACTAAAAGTTAGCAAAGAACTGATATCATTATACAGTTTGTTATTTCGCTCTATTTCATAGTGTCCATTTTTTGAGTTTACTACAAACCCAACAGATCTAATGGAATGTATGAGTCTATAAAAATTCCTTTCCGACATTTCTGTACGTTCCATCAGTTCGTTTTTAGAGTACCTTATTCCGCTTGCCATAAGCGAAATCATTCTCAATGCACGATCAATCTTGATTGAATAGCTTTCCTCCTTCATTCCATTCTACTTCAATAGATACTTTTATCTTTCAATACATAAGTTTAAACAAGCCTAACTGACCTGTCTTTTATCAATTTCCTAGCGAATTACTCACCTAAAATAATAATATTTTATGAGAAATATACGGTTGTTCAACATATTTCTTTGCGGGAGATTATATCATGAATCTGTCTTGTGTCAATATTGACAATACCCATATCTGATTCTGACTAGTATCAATTGCACTATGCGAAAGGCTTTGCATAAACTATCCTATGCAGCCCTCTCAAGTTTCCAAAACCTGCAAGGGCTCCTGTTTGCCGGATATAGTGAAATGCAGATAACGACACCTGCAATTGAGGAATGCGTTGGAAAAGCTTCGCGAAAGTTCCAAGCTTTCGGGAAAATGCCAAATGCTACACCCACGGAGAGTTTTGCATCCCCGCGGGTTGTGTTGCTGCCATTCAGACTAAGTATTTATTTCCTAAGTATTTTATCCATGGCTTTCCCTTTGGTGAGTTCATCTACCTGCTTATCGAGGTACCTTATCTTTTGCATAAGTGGGTCTTCTATATCCTCTACACCATAACCACATATTACCGTTGTTTATCACTTTTTCAAGTTATTGATTAGGGTATCCGGTAAGCCAGCAAATCTCCTCAACTGCTTCCTGCTTTGTCCTACCTTTTTTTCAGCCTTTTGTATGTACATGGGATACACTTTGGCAAAGGCCATCTTAAAAATCTTTGTATTATCCATATTCATTGTAAATTATACACAACCCCTAAATAACGGAAATTTTGCACACGAATAAAACATTGGGCAATGATTGCCTTCAGATGGCTTGACACCAATCTGAGCATCATTTCGTACATAAGCCATTTTATTCAAACAACTTTCCAGCCTATGATGAGTATATCGTCAACTTGCTCATTATCGCCTTTCCATTGGGTCAGAAAATTGCTTAATACTTCTTGTTGCATATTTAGTTCAACCCCAGACAGCGATAATATGAGTTCTTTGAATCTGTTGGTGCTCATTTTATGCGATTTGGGGCCACCAAACTGAGAAAGATAGCCATCTGAAAACAAATAAACCATATCGCCGGCTTGCAATTGAAACTGTGCACTGCTAAACTCTTTTTCGGCCAAATATGAGCCTATAGGTTGCTTATCGCCTTTCAGGCATATTAGCTCATTGTTGCGCAATATATACACCGTATGGTAGGCACCTGCATAGTCCATAAGCAAAGTATGAGTATCTACTACACAGAGTGCTATATCCATTCCGTCTTTTTGTTCATACAGACTACCACTTTGCTGAAGGGCCTTTTTTACATTGTCGCGGAGTATATTCAACACCTTAG
>JAIFMY010000170.1 GCA_020048155.1 Bacteroidota bacterium | reverse complement strand
AATTATTGTATGATTGGAAATCATGCCATTCCCATGATACTTTCGGCCTACAACAATGGTTTTAAAGGTTTTAGTGCGCACGAAGCTTTGCAGGCAATGGTCGAAACTTCAACCCGCAATCACATCAATTCCGATTGGACACTTTATAATCGATATGGATATTATCCTTTTAATAAGCTTGATAATGAGGCAGTTTCCCGAACATTGGAAAGCGGTTACGATGACTGGTGCGTAGCTCAAATGGCTAAATACTTGAATGATACCGCAGTTTTTACTTCATTTGCAAAAAGAGCGGTTTATTATAAAAATCTGTTTGATACCGAAACAAAACTATTTCGTGGCAAGGATACCGCAGGAAACTGGCGCACACCTTTCGACCCATTCAAAGCAACTTCGCCAATGAATAATCCGGGCGACTATACCGAAGCCAATGCCTGGCAATACTTCTGGACACCAGCACAATACGATATTGAAGGTATGACGAATTTATTGGGCGAGAAATTCGAGTTTACCAATCATTTGAATACTTTTTTTACCACCGAAGCTATAAATCCCGATAAGTTTTTAGGCCAGGAAGCCATGATTGGGCAATATGCGCATGGCAACGAACCCAGTCACCACATCATTTATTTGTATGCTTACAGCAACGAACCAAAAACCGGACAAAAATACATTCATCGGGTTATCAACGAATTTCATAACAATACCCCCGATGGAATGATTGGCAACGACGATTGCGGGCAAATGTCGGCATGGTACATTTTTTCATCACTCGGATTTTACCCTGTAAATGCCGCAACGGGAGAGTTTGTGATTGGTGCGCCACAATTTAAAAAAGCAATTATACATCTGCAAAACGGAGAGAAATTTATAGTGGAAGCCGAAAATCTTTCTGGTGAAAATATTTTTATCAATAAAGCATATTACAATAGCGTTGTAAATACAAAACCAACTATTACTTACGCCCAAATTATGAGCGGCGGGAAATTGAAATTTGAAATGATAAATAAATAAAATGCAAAATATCAAAGTCTATGACCTTATTAAGTATCATAAAATAAGGTGGTTACAAGCTTTATTTAAGCAAGATAATTTTTATTTCACTTCTAAAAATACAATTATGAAAAATTTTGGTTTCACATGCACGCTAATTTTAGTATTTCTAATGACGAACTTAGCATTTAGCCAAGAAATGCCACAAATTTCGTCGGGAACATTAGAAAGATTTGAAAATTTCGCATCAAAATATGTCGATGCACGAAACATAGACATTTGGTTGCCTGATGGTTACGATTCGAAAAAAAAATACAATGTGATTTATATGCACGATGGGCAAATGCTTTTCGATAGTGCAAGCACTTGGAACCATCAGGAATGGAAAGTGGACGAAGTCTTTTCAAAACTTTTGAAAGATAAGAAAATTGAACGATGTATTGTGGTTGGTATTTGGAATAATGGTAAATATCGTCATTCTGAATACTTTCCGCAGAAATTTCTGAACACGGTAAGCGAAGATTTCAAAAATGAATTTGTCAGCAAATATCTTCAAAACAAGCCACAATCAGACAATTATTTAAAATTTTTGGTTGAAGAATTGAAACCCTATATCGACAAAAAATTTTCGACCAATCCTGAGAAAGATTGTACATTCATAATGGGTTCGAGCATGGGCGGTATGATTTCGATGTATGCAATCAGTGAATATCCAAATGTTTTTGGTGGCGCTGCGTGTCTTTCAATCGCTTGGATAAGTCAGGGAGAACAAAATTTTGAATTGCCTTTAGCCGGATTCAATTATTTGCAAAAAAATGCGCCCAGTGCTTTCGGTCATAAAATTTACATGGATCACGGAACCATTGAAATGGACAGCATGTACAGTGTACATCAAGAGTTTATTGATTTAATTATGAAGGGAAAAGGATTTCATGAAGGCAATTACAAAAGCATAGTATATAAAGGAACTGGTCATAACGAAATAGATTGGTCAAAGCGCTTGAGTATTCCAATTGAATTTTTAATGGGCAAACCGAAAGACCAAAAAGTTTGTTCAGGGAAAATTGATAAGTATGAAAATTTTCAATCGGAATTTGTTACCGAAAGAAATGTAGAGGTATGGTTACCAGAAGGATACAGCAATAAAAAGAAATACGCAGTATTGTACATGCACGACGGACAAATGCTTTTCGACAGCACAACCACTTGGAACAAACAGACCTGGAATGTTGACGATGTGGCTTCTAAATTATTGAAAGAAGGAAAATTAAAAGACTTTATTGTGGTTGGTGTTTGGAATGGTGGTGCAATCAGATACACAGGTTATTTTCCACAAAAACCATTTGAATCATTGACCAACGAGCAAAAAGATTTTGTAACCAAACAAATACAAACAGTCGGCAGAACGACCGGCGTTTTTCAACCTAAATCAGATGATTATCTGAAATTTTTAGTGACTGAATTAAAACCATTTATTGACAAAAAATATTCAACCAAAACCGACAGAAGTAACACATTCATAGCAGGTTCCAGCATGGGCGGACTGATTTCGATGTATGCCATTTGTGAATATCCCGACGTATTTGGCGGTGCAGCTTGTTTAAGTACACATTGGCCCGGAATATTTACTATGGAAGAAAATCCGATTCCGGATGCATTTGCTAATTACCTAAAAATGAATTTGCCAAATCCTAAAAACCACAAAATCTATTTTGACTGTGGAGACCAGACTTTAGACGCACTATATCCGCCTTTTCAACAAAAGATAGATATGGTTATGAAAGAAAAAGGATATACAGATAAAACCTGGATTACAAAATATTTTCCGGGTGACGATCATTCTGAAAAATCTTGGAGCAAAAGACTACACTTCCCAATTGAATTTCTTTTAAAAAAATAAATTATGAAAAAGAATTTCGTACTACTGTTGTTGATTTTAATACCATTCATACAAATGGAATCATGCGCTGACCAAAAGCAAGAAGCAGATAAGTTACAACCAATGCCTTTTGGAAGTATAAAACCTTTAGGATGGATTAAAGATCAGATGCAAAAAGATGTGAACGGTTTTGTAGGAAACCTCGACCGTTTAGTGCCTGATCTGATAAACGACCCAATTTACGGTTCGGGAAGGTTGGCGAAGCATAGCAAAGCGAAAGACTTGGGGAATTTGAAAGAAGGCGATGCCGCTGGCGATGAACAATATAAATGGTGGAACAGCGAAACACAATCGAACTGGTGGGATGGATATGTGCGTAATGTATTATTAATCAATGATTCAATTGGTGTTCAGAAAGTAAATAATTATGTACGTCGAATTCTTGAAACACAAGATGCCGACGGCTATTTGGGTATTTATGACACGGAATTGCGCTATAAATTTCAATCGGAAAATGGCGAGCTTTGGGCAAAAACCACGCTTTTGAGAGGTTTACTTGCTTATTACGAGTTCACCAACGACCAAAATGTTTGGAATGCGATTGTGAAAGCAGTGGACAATGTGATGCTTAATTATCCCATCAATCAGTCGAATCCGTTTTTTGCGGGAAAAGACTTTTCGGGCGGTGTGGCCCACGGATTGACCTTTACCGATGTTTGCGACCGAATGTACCAAATAACTAAAAACAAGAAATATCGGGAATACGCCACTTTTCTATTCCGTAATTTCTCAGAAAATTATTCTTCAGAAAAAGATATACAGTTACATTCCATTTTCGACGCTACGTATAAACTTCAATGTCATGGTGTTCATACTTTTGAGCATTTGCGTCCTTTGATTGTAGCAGCGTATTCGAGCAACGAGGTGGAACTCCGAAAAGCATTGTCAATATATTTAAATCGCCTAAAACAAGTTACGACCATTACCGGTGGCGCTATTGGCGACGAATGGATTGCCGGCCGCTCGGCTCATTCCACTCATACGGGTTACGAATATTGCTCGCTTCACGAATTGCTGGACAGTTACGCACTGTTATTTCAAAAAAGCGGCGAAATTGAAATGACCGAAATGATTGAGCGAATTTTTTACAATGCAGCCCAAGGGGCACGAAATCCGAATTATTCGGCCATTGCCTACCTGAAAACCGACAATTCGTTTGAAATGCTTGGAACAAAAAACGGCGAAATTGAACCCGACAGAAAACAAACCCGATATAAATATTCACCAGTCCATCAGGATGTTGCGGTATGTTGCAGTCCCAATGCCGGACGTATTACGCCCTATTTTGTGCAAAATATGTGGTTCAAAGAAAACGATAACACCTTGGTTGCCGCCTTATTAGGGCCTAACAAATTGGAAACAACCATTCGTAATACGAAAGTTGAAATTGAAGAAATTACTGAATATCCGTATCAAAATAAATTTCAATTTAAAATAAAAGCTGAAAAACCAATTGAATTTACACTGAAAATAAGAAAACCGGTATGGGCAACATCAATTCGCACAAACGAAAAATATAGGCTCGAAAATGGTTTTGTGGTGATTAGCAAAGAATTTAAAAGTATAGACAATTTTGAAATCGAATTTTTGACGGAAGTAAAAATTCTGGAAGACCAAAATGGCGAAAAAGCCTTTGCCTACGGGGCATTGCTTTATGCTTTGCCGATTGAAGCAATAGAGCAAAAAGGGAAAAAATATGCTGAAAATTTTGATGATGTTTATTATAAACCTGTAAATTTTGCAGAATTTTATTTTCACACTTCTTGTACACCCATTTTTCAAAATGGAATTATTGGGGTTTCTATGAAGAATAAAGGAACCAATCAAATTGAAGAGGTTAAATTGATTCCTTTTTCCAAGACAATATTACGACAAGTAAGTTTTAAACAAAATTGAAACATTGTATAAAGCAGATGGCTGTGTAGCAGCATAATGTAGAGTTAGAGGGGTTGAGAGTTTTAGACTTAGCAAGTTACTATATTCTTTTTGCCATCCTAAAATTTACTAATTCTTTGTTTCTCGACTTTTTGAGTTGCTGTATTTTCACTACATAGCCATGCTTTTCAAAAAATCCTCTAGCTGTAATGCTTACATCCGAATAGATCATATCATTCGATTGTTCTTTCGCTTTTCGCTCAATTTTCCTTATCAAGTTGGTGGCAACCCCTTTTCCTTGATAGTCTTTGTGAGTAAACAAGAAATCGAGATAACCATCCTTTGCCAACGAACTGAATCCAACAATTTTATCATCAATCATAGCTTTAATAAAGAATTGTTCTTCAATCTTTAACAACCACTTAGCGTGGTCGGTCCACCATTCCGACCAATCCTCAATTTCGTCTGGCGGATAATCCTGTGAGTTTACATGTTGAATAGTCTCACGAAAAAGTTCGGTTATCTCGCTCACATCTTGCATGGTTGCTCTATGTATTTTAATTCCTGAGTTGGTCAAATCCAAACAAAAAATGCCATTTGAATTTAGTCTGAACCCATTATTTTCGAACACTTTAGTGCGCGTTACATTCTCTATCATCTGGGTAGCAACTATATAATCATACTCATTACATGATTTGATGAAGTCAACTAATAAGCAAACGATTTGAGAACCATATCCTTTCTCTAAATACGCCCTATCTCCAATCAGATAATCAATTACAACCGTTCCTATTGGTTCAGATGACCAATTACCGTTTGCGGCTCTATCCGTTTCGTAGAACTGAAAAAAGCCAATTGGGCGTTCACATTCAATGATGAAATATTTCCTCCAATCAACATAAAGATTTTGAGTGATTTCTGATATTCGATCTTGTGGATTGCCCCAAAATTTTTGAATATAGTCATCGCTCAACCACATTCTTGCAAGATTCAAGTCCTCGAGTGAAAATTCTCTTAATTTCATATATCATCGCTTTTCGTTGTAAAACCCAAATGTGGAATGTATAATTAGAGAATGAGTGGTTATACCCACACCAATGTAAAGGGAATAATAATCAACAAAACAGAAGCTTACGCAGTATAATCATATTCTTCAACCTGCATGACCTCAAGACATATGTTTAAATCTTCCCATATAATTTATCAATGGCTTCACGTCTGTTTTTAACCTCCAAAATTTTGTATATATTATTTATGTGCGTTTTTACTGTAGATAAGCTTACAAATAACTTTCCTGCAATTTCAGGGTTGGACATTCCACTGTTGATTAATTCCAATACCTCAATCTCTCTAGGCGAGAGCAGGCTTTTGAAATCTGAATGTTTCTTTAATTCAACATTCTTAGTGTACTCCCAAACAATCAGTTGTCTATGTTTTTCTATTTCTAGCTTCAACCAATACCGAACAGCAAAAAATACAAACAACATAAATAGCAGAGGAATAATAGGGTATTCTTGCCATAACCAAAGAAAATTTTTCCCTCGAAAGGAAAATCCAATAGAACTTAACGCTAAGAAAATACTCAAAGCTAAAAGCAATTTTTGTTTCCGTTTTGCTGTCATACCTAATTGCAAAGATTACATTTTTGTTAGGAAATGCTGTGCGAATAATAATTTTATCAATATTACACCTGCTATAGACCACGAAATTAATGAACTTATATAATTGTTCAAAATTAAAAAGTAAGCACCGTTTTTATCAAAAGTAAATGATAAAGGAACTAAGGTATACAGAATCAGCAATCCTATTAATTTATTACTGTTCATATTACTACGAATAAATATCAATAGAAATAAAGTCGTGGTTTGAGCACCCCAAATAAAAGGCTCTAAATCAGTTTCTATAAGCAGCGTGGCAGTCCTATCCGAAAAATAAAATGATAATGGCATAAATCCGAAAAATATCATGACGCCAAATAGAAATTGTGAGATAAAATGTGTTGTGTACATACTTTACAGTTTTAAGTGAAATGAAGTACAAAATTACCTACACGTAGGTTCATTGATCAAATCTTGTGGGGTGGAAAAAGGGTCGACTGATAGGTGGAATATATAGTCCACCGTGGTTTTACAGCGTTGTTTTAACTTTACTGCAATGAACTGTTGTTACTCTCTGCATTCAACATGGGAGTAAAAAAAAGCGCTTGTTGTAAACAAGAAACTTTTTTATGTAGCACTTAATTTGTAAGTTACTAATTTACAATTGTCGCAAGTTTGGCCTTTATTCTTTCATTGTATGCCAAAATCAAGCACAAAATCAAACAACTATGTCAAAGCTCAGAACTTTGACATAGTTTACTCTTTAGACATCTCCTTCTAAGTTTATTCTAAAAAAATATAAATACCGAAATGCGATTTTAGGTGATAAGACGAGATACAGATGAAAAAACATCCATTCGGAACGAATTTGGGTCTATCATCACTTTAAAATCATCCACAGAGGGTTCATTTCCCCATTTCTGCATAGAAGCCTGAGCATGCGCCAACGACTCCCAATGTACTACAATTACCCAGGTACCTTTAGAATCAAGACCTGTTTCTCGGCTTATAAACCCAGGTTGCTTTGCAGCATATTCAAGTCCCACACGCATATTTCTTTCGCCAAAAGTCTCTTGAGAAACGGAGTCAATGGGTTTGAAATACGTAATTTCAATTACCTGATTGTTCATCTGATGCAGGATTTACAAAAGTATAATGCTCCTGTCTGGCAGAAGAAAATTCTAACAATTCAGCAAAAATGGCGCCTTCAGGCAAAGTCATAAAAATAGGGGCCCAGGCATCTGCAGCTTCTTTACTGTCCCAAGATATGATAATAAGCCAAGTTCCATCGTAGTCCAGATACACTTCTCGTCCCTGATAACCATCCTGAAATTTGATTTTACCTTTACGAATCTCGTTTTCGGCTTTCAAGAATTGTTCATTTGTAACGCTGGCTTTTAAAGTGAAGCGAACTACTTCTATAAATTTCTGTTTCATAATAATCGAAGTTAGTAGATGAAAATTTATCTATCTCTTTTGGCAATTACCCGAAATAAAGTAACACTCAGAAAGATTTCGATGGAAAGAAGCATTAAAGCAATCAGTGTTCCACTGCCGAAACTACCAGTTGCTATGGCAACTGCAATGGTCTGAATTTCAATCAATGCCCTTGTAATAGTCATAATTGCCATACTTTCGGGTACGCCTTTTCCGGCTACCAACAATAATGCTAAACCAATGGCTAAATTGCGCGCTGCAAATTCGTAACTTGCATATTTTGCTCCCAAACTAGCCAAATCAACACCAACATGACTATTCTGAAATAGAACAGACACATCAAAATAACCAGAAACTCCAAAAGCAATATTGAGTAGGGCCAAAATACCTAAGACAATACGCAACCATTTTGGTACTATATCTCTGTGGTGTATCATTTTATCAGGCTTTCAATTGTTTCATGGCAGTTCCCCAGTCTTCCAAATGATGTACTGAAGTCAATTTGCCATCGATAACAGTATGAAAATCAATTGACATAATTTTGAATGCTTTTGTACCATCGGTCGGCAAACCCATAAAGTCGCCATTGGGTGTACCGCTTACCAAACTGCGCACTACATATTTGTCCCCATCATTTGCTATATCTTGTGGCTCCCATTTTAAATCTGGAATGAGCTTCCAAAAGAACTCAACTTGTCCGATTAATGCAGGTTTTCCTTTGCTCTCAACAGAACCGTAAGAAATAAAATCATCGGCCAAGACTTCAGTCAATACGGCGGTAGGGGCTGTCTCGTTGTTTACGGTCAATGCTTTTTTGTAAAATGCGGCTAAGGCCTCTCTATTTCTGTCCATTTTATTGAATTTTTAAATGATTAATAATAATGCTAATTTGAAGCGATTTCAAATATTGCACAATGGACAAATCGGCCTTTGTATGGAACTTTTGAGTAAACTATTTATTGAGGTAATTTCCTCTAAATTCTAATGGAGTAGTTTCAGTATTTTTTTTGAAATATCGGACAAAATATGCAGGGTCACCGAATCCCAACTTCAAACCGATTTCCTTAATAGTTAAGTTTGTATGCACCAAAAGCCGCTTGGCTTCCAACAATACTCTATCACTTATAATTTCTTTGGGAGTTTTGCCCAGCACTTTTCCAGTAGCAAGTCCCAATCGCTTTTCGGAAATGCAAATAATTTTAGAGTAGTCGTTTACACTTTTAAGTTTGGTATAGTTTGATTCCAATAAATCGCGAAACATCAACGTATAATCAAGTTCAGCTCCTTTTTTCAACTCCGTGAAACCATGTTTACGTTTTTGTCTTTCGGCCAATAGCAGAAAATTATGCAAAAGATTTTTAAGTAAAACAGGTGTTGAGTTGTCAATTGGCAAACGTAATTCATCGGTGATATTATCGCAAATTTTAGAGAATTTTTCAAAAACAATTCTATCTAATTTAATCGTTAGCTTGTCAGTAAGATCATTAAATAAAATGCTACTCCTTAAAAATTTGGTGTCTGAATCGGTCGTACAAAAGAAATCTTGGGTAAAAATTAAAACATATCCTTCATAATTCAGCAATTGATCAAAGTGATGCACACGGTCTTTGTCAATAAACAATAAAGTGTAAGGTTCTATTTTAATGGCGTTAAAATCTACATAATGAGTAAGATGGCAATTTTCGAATAAAAAGACATGGTAAAAATTTGTTCGATGAGGAGTTACTAAATGTTCTTTACTAACCGCTGTAAGGGTTTGTAAAGACACAACTTCCACTTGGAGGTCAACATTTAGCTTAAATTTTAGTTTTTTTATTTCGTCGGCCATCGAATATGTTAAACTGTAAAGATACAAATTTATGTGTTGCTACACTTTTGCATGGCAACACTTTTACGCAAATCGAATCTACTAAACCCTCAGCGATAAATATTACTTTGAATAATAACTTTGCCATTTCATTCCTACGGATTTGAGTTTACATCAAATATCTCTTCACCAATTAAAGAATATATTGAAGATTTTCAACCATTTGACTATCGTTTACCATTTTGCTCACTTTTATATTCACTTTTTATTTTTCTAAATAAATTGGGAATTAAAAAGAATAAAGGCATTAGCATAATGGTTGCAAGTGTTGCCGGCAACCAAATAAATGCAAGGATTACAAGCAATAAATTTAAACAAGAAAATCTGAACATATTCTTTTTTATTTTGCAATCCCAGCTATAACCTCTCGCAGTTTCAATCTACCCCATCAATTTAGTTTTGGATAAAATACTTCAGTTATTAAAAAAATTGCATCTTTGCTTTTGTTGATATTTTTGCTGTTACCAAACTCATCTTCAACTTGAGGCAATCAGGGATAGATGCCTCAATTATAATGTATTATGAAGCAAAAACCTATTTCTTTTACAAAAAGTTGTAAGGAAGTTGAACTTTGCGGCATTTAGAAATGATTCTAAATTTAGGAGTTATGCAGAAAAGATTACCGGATATTCAGGGTTTGTACGACCCGCAGAACGAACACGACAGTTGTGGAATTGGGTTGCTGGCCAATATTACCGGCCAAAAAACAAACAATATTGTAAAGCGAGGCCTCGAAGTGTTGGTTAATATGACCCATCGTGGCGCAGAAAGTGCCGATTATAAATCGGGCGACGGAGCAGGAATTCTTATTCAATTGCCACATAAATTTTTCGGAAAGTTGGGTTTTGAACTACCCATGCCAGG
>JAIFMY010000182.1 GCA_020048155.1 Bacteroidota bacterium | reverse complement strand
GAGGTTTCGTTTTGGTCTTTGCTCTGTTGGGCTATCTGGCTATATTTTTCTATTACAATTTGTTTCAATTGATAATCTTGTTGGTTATCAGAATTCATATACGCAATGTTTAAATATTTATAATTTGGAAAGAATTTGATTTTTGTAGAAATCCAAGAATTGTTGGTGTATTTCATCACGCACACGTATAAATTCGCTGTGTACATATTCTTCGGTGCCCACGGCATGCGAAGGATCGTCGAAACCAATATGCAGCCTTGTTTTTACATTTCCCAAAAAAGCAGGGCAAGACTCATTTGCGCCACCACAAACTGTAATCACGTAATCCCAGGTCTCACCCAGGTATTTGTCAACTTGGTCGGAGGTATGATGGCTTATGTCTAAGCCAATCTCGCTCATTACTGCAACAGCTTTGGCATTGAGTGAGCCTGATGCCTGTGTTCCAGCAGAAAATACTTGTAAGCGAGAATCAAAACTCTGAAGAAAACCGTGAGCCATTTGGCTTCTGCAACTATTGCCTGTACAAAGAATCAATACTTTCATATTCAGTTATTTTATTATTTCGCAAATATGCGAAATGTTTTTTAAAAAAAAGTCATGATTGGAACAAATGTCCGAAAATATTTTTTGCTTTTTCCCAATTTTCACGGTGAATACAATATTTTATAAAAGGTAACTCAGTGGTACCACTTATCAGTCCGGCATGCTTCAACTCTTTGAGGTGCATAGAGAGCGCAGATCTGCCAATTGGAAGTTCTTCGGCCAAATCGCCGCTATAGCAACAGGCATTAATTTTGGCCAATTTTTCTAATATCATCACCCTAGCCGGATGGCTCATTGCTTTAGCAAATTGAGCAATTTCAAGTTGTCGGGCAGTGTATTCAGCGTCTTTGGCCATTTGAATATAAGAAATAAATTACTAATATAATAGAATCAAATACTTAAGCAATCTCAAGCAATGTTTTTATATTTCACGAATATAAGAAATATATAGCAAAAGCCAACAGTAGAATCAAAAAAAATAAAAACACATTCAAGGAGCCGCAGAATGCCTATTGAATGTGTTTAAAAAAAATTATAGTAAATGTGTTTGCAAGAAACTAGCTGAAAGACATAGTTCCGGCGTATATCTGGTTTATGAGATCCTGATATTTCTGAGCAAGCACTTTACGTTTTAATTTAAGGGTAGGCGAAAGCTCACCACTGAGTGTACTCCACTCTTCGGCCACAAGCTTAAACTTCTTTATTTGTTCAAATTCGCCAAGTCGTTTATTCAACAGTTTTATTTCATCCTGAAAATACTCGACTACCTTTGGCATGTTAATGAGTTCTTTCGGATCATCAAAATGTATTTTTCGAGATTTGCACCAATCTATCAAAGCGTCGAAATTAGGAGATATAATAGCGCTGGCAAATTTCATATTTTCACCAACTACCATTACCTGGCTTATTACCTTCGATTCTTTAAAAATATTTTCAATCATTTGAGGAGCAATGTATTTGCCACTGCTCATTTTGAAAATTTCTTTTTTGCGGTCCGTAATTTTGAGGAAATTTTCTTTATCCAGATTTCCAATATCACCTGTATGAAACCAACCATCGGCATCTATAACTTCAGCGGTTTTCTCTAAGTCTTTGTAATACCCCATCATTACACCTTCGCCACGGCACAAGATTTCACCATCATCGGCTATTTTCACCGACATACCTTCGAGAATAGTACCCACTGTACCCACCCTTACTTTGCCTGGTTTCGAATAGTTTACAGCAATTACCGGCGATGTTTCAGAAAGGCCATAACCTTCGTACACAGGTAAGCCTGCAGCCCAGAAGATACGTGCTAAGCGAGGCTGCAATGCAGCACCACCACAACCAATAAAAGTAATATTGGGGCTGAGAGCCTCACGCCATTTGGTGAACACCAATTTGTCGGCTATTTTATGTTGAATTTGGTAGATAAAACTTTTCTTTACGCCGGGTTCAAATTTGAAGCCTATTTTCACGGCCCACATAAATATTTTTCGTTTTATGCCGGTAAGTTTTTGGCCTTTGTCCATAATTTTATCAAAGACAGCTTCCAAGAGGCGCGGTACAGCAATAAAACCGTCTACTTTCAACTCGTTGATATTGGCACCTACTGTGGCTACACTTTCTGCATAATAGATACTGATGCCTAAGTACTGGTACTTATAGTTTACCATACGCTCAAACACGTGCGACAATGGCAAGAAGCTGAGCGCGCGGTTTCCACTGTTCATATGCTGTCTGGCGGCACTGGCTATGGCATTAGAAAGCAAATTGCTGTGCGAAAGCATAACGCCTTTAGACAAGCCTGTAGTACCACTGGTATATATGATGGTAGCCAAATCCGAAGGTTTTACGCTTTTCTTTAGCTTTTCCAACTCGTCTTTATAATACGCTTCAGACTTTTTCCCGGCTTCAACTATTTCGTACCAAAAAGGAACATTCTCAACTTCATTGAAGCAGTAAAACTTCTCAATTCCCTTTATTTCAGATACGAACGGTTTCAGTTTATTATACATAAGTTTGTCGCCTACAAAGAGCATGCGTGCATCGGAGTGATCGAGAATGTATGCAAAATCCTCGTTTGAGATGGTGGTATAAATAGGTACATGCACTGCTCCAATTTGCGCAAGTCCCATGTCTATAAAATTCCATTCCGGACGATTGTTGGTACTGGTAGCAACTTTATCTCCAGGTTTTATGCCGCTGGCAAGCATGCCACAACTCACCCAATTCACCAATTGTTTATATTCATCGGTGCTGTATGTTTTCCATTTTCCTCCTTGTTTGGCGGCCAAGGCATCAGTTTTAGGAAAAAGCTTGCTGTAACGTTCAAGTAAATCAAAGATTCTGGTTACTTCCATGATATTTATATTATTAATTTGCTCAAATATGTTAACATTTTATAACATTTCACTGCGTAATAATACAGATTTTTTTATGGATAAAACACAAAAAAATTACCGTTTAAATGTTGGGCAATTACAAGCCTTCCCTTTGGCCTTTTTCGATATCCAATACCTTATGCCTGCCGATAATGTAGCTGCTTGAGGTTCTGTATGATTCAAAGAAATGCTGATGTCTGTTTTTTTACTTAATGTATAATTATATACTACTTCGCCGCTTATCCAAACCACTTTGTAGCCAAAACCTGTATTACTGCTGGTATATACATCGGTATCAGAATACACTGTTTGCAATGGCTCATCGGTGCGGTAGTGCAGCGCAGGCCCAACGCCAAGAGTGAGTGTATGTTTATAGTTTTTGAGTACCTGAGCAGTAAGTTGCAAGCGCAATGCTCCACTCAAATGATTCCCTGTATTCAGAAAAAATACTTTATTAGCAGCCAATCCGAGGACTGAAGTGGCATTCACATTGTAAGTAAAATCGATACCCGGTTGTAATACCAACGATTTATCTCCGGTAATGCTTCGGTCTGCAAATTGCAAGTTTGGGTTGCCAACCGGAAAGTATGACACCAGCAAAGCCTGTGCACGAAAATAAGTTTGTGACTGGCTCCATGCAGGCAGGCTTAACAAACACATCAGAAGTATAAATCTATTCATCATCATTTTCTGGTTACCGACAAATTACATATCATCATACAAAACTAAAAACAACCTGATATAAACCTTCATATTCAATATTAAAATAGAATTGGGTTCAAATTGAAACATTTATTTTGGATAAGATATTTTTGTTAATAACGTAAAACATATTTGTGCTATTTTTGTAGATGCATAATTTAAATTTGAAACACAAGTAAATTGCTTTACTCATATTATAAAAAATTAAGTATCATGAAATTAAGTACAATTCTAATATTCGTATTTTTTAGTTTTAATACCATGGCTCAGGATCCACTGCTTTGGAAAATATATCATAGTGAAGGTACACCCACCGACTATGAAAAGATGATGAAAACCCTTGCTGAAGCTGATGTTATATTTTTGGGTGAAGAACACAACAACGCCTTGGCGCACTGGTTACAAATGCAAGTAGTCTCGGACCTTTATAATATAGCCAAATCGGACTTGATGATAGGTATGGAAATGTTTGAAGCCGATAATCAAATGGTATTGAATGAATATTTGACAGGACTCATACCCATTGACAAGTTTGAGAGTGATGTGAGGCTTTGGAATAACTACAAAACTGATTACAAACCCATTATAGAATTCTCGAAAAAGAATAATATTCCGGTAATAGCCACAAACATACCTCGCAGATATGCATCGAGAGTAAATAAAGAGGGTGGCCTAGAATCGCTGAGCAAACTGAGCGAACAAGCTAAAGCTTTTATAGCACCACTCCCAATCAAATTTGATGACAAATTTTATATTTCGCTTTTTGCCGACATGATGGGTCACAATGCCGCCATGTCAAAAGATACAGCCAAAGCAGGCCACAATGAAGTTTCACCGCAATTGCTATACATGTCGCAGTCGCAAGCCATTAAAGATGCCACCATGGCATATTTTATTCTTAAAAACCAAAAAAAGGGGACTAAATTTGTTCATCTGAATGGAAATTTGCATTCAGATAATTTCATGGGAATACCTGCATATCTGAAGGATAAGAATAATAAACTGAATGTTGTAATAATCACTACAGTATCTGTTGACAAACCTGAGATTTTTCAGGAGAGTAACAAAGGCCAGGCTACATTTCTGTTTTATGTAAATTCGAAAGCACCTAAATCATATTGAAAATGAACGAAAAAATCGTACATATTTTATTTATCTCACTGATGCTTATAACTTGGGGCTGTTCTACGCAACAACCTGAGAATGACAAGCTGGTAAATGAGGTAGAATCTACCATTGACCTGGAAGCAGACTTTCAAAAAGCCAAAATGGTATTTTACAATTTACCTGCACCGCATGAAGCCGCCAATTTGTTGCTTGCAGATTCGACCCTGCATTTCGACAGTAAGTTATTGAATCCTACAGACAACGTAAACCGTTACAATACAGAAAAACAAATGGCTCTTGCACTGGGCGTATACAGCTCCGACCTGAGTTTTGCTACTTTGTATGAACAAAATCAAGAAATGATTTCATACTTGGCTATTGTAAAAAAAATGGCTGACAAACTTGGGATAATAGACGCTGTAGGACAAGAATACGTTGAACGACTATCTAAACAAATGAGCTCTCGCGATGATATTATTCAGACCATTTCCGAGGCATTCAGAAAATCAGATTCCCAGCTCAAAGAAAATAACCGTTCATCCTCGGCCGTTCTCATGGTCACAGGAGGATGGTTTGAAGGTTTGTACTTAGCTGCTTCGCTGGCTGAACAAAACAAACAATCCACAGTGATGCTTGAAAAGATCTTAGAACAACAGTTATCAGTGGATATACTCATAAGTTTGCTATCAGACTATAAAGACACCCCAGAAATAGCAGAACTGCTTGCACAAGCCAACAAATTGCAAATACTGTACACCAAAGCTACCACTGCATCTGACGAGCTCAAAGCCACAGGAAAAGTAATAAACCTAAACCATCCGGATGTTTTAGCCTTGTTTGATTACATAAAATCTGTCCGTTCGCTTATTGTTTCTATATAATAGTAAAAAAAATAAACTTTGGAGGTATGATTAAAAAGATTCTAACTATAGTTGCTCTCACAATATTCAGTTATACAATACAAGCACAATGCACCAAATTTGCTGAAGCTGTTGGACTTCCTTTGCTTACAGATAGCAAATATGTACATGATGGCTACACCAACGCTTTACTAGTTGCAGAAGGCGATAATATTGATCTTGTGAAACCCTTCTTTAAAGGTAAAAAGTACAAAGTTGTAGTTATTGGCGACCCTGCTTCTTTCGATTTCATTAGATTTAGGGTTGTAAACTCAAGCAAAATAGTAATATACGACAATCTGGACGATGACTATCCAACTACCTGGGAATACTCACCGCTAAAAAATGAGAATTTGGTGATTTCGGTTTATACTCCCTCGCCCAAAAACCACAATACACCCAAAACCGGATGCTTAGCTGTACTTATTGGTATGGCGTTGAATTGATTCATATATTTCTCACCGCTCAATATAATTAATTGTTCAATTATTCATTATGACCAGCACAATTCCATTTAAGGACATGGTTTCAGAAGGAATTCCTGAAATACTTCCCCCCGCCTATAGATACGACCATAACATCAATCATGCACCAAAAAGAAAAGATATACTTACTGCTAAGGAAAAAAAACTTGCGATTAAAAATGCATTAAGATATTTCCCGCAAAAATTCCATAAAGAATTGTCGTCTGAGTTTCTGCAAGAGCTTAATACCTATGGTCGTATATATATGTACAGGTTTATGCCCACGTATCCTATGCATGCAAGACCGATTCAGGAGTATCCTGCCCAATGCCAACAAGCAGCTGCTATTATGCTCATGATACAAAACAACCTTGACCCGCGCGTAGCCCAACACCCAAATGAACTTATTACCTACGGTGGAAATGGTGCAGTATTTCAAAATTGGGCTCAATACAGATTGGTTATGAAATATTTAAGCGAAATGACCGAAGAACAGACACTGGTTATGTATTCAGGTCACCCGCTTGGTTTATTCCCTTCACATAAAGATGCGCCCCGGGTAGTTGTAACCAATGGAATGGTGATACCAAATTACTCTAAACCCGACGATTGGGAACGCATGAACGCTTTGGGTGTATCGCAATATGGACAAATGACCGCAGGATCATACATGTATATTGGACCTCAGGGCATTGTGCATGGGACTACTATCACTGTGCTCAATGCAGCGAGGCGACTCACCCGAAAGCCTGAATCAGATATGAGGGGACAAATATACGTAACATCGGGGCTAGGAGGCATGTCTGGTGCACAACCCAAGGCCACCGTTATAGCTGGAGGAGTGTGTTTGGTAGCTGAAATAAACCCTAAAGTAATACATGTTCGCCATTCTCAGGGCTGGGTAAATGAAGTTTATACCGACCTAAGCGCCCTGATTTCACGTGCGCGCAAAGCCAAAAACAACAAAGAAGCAGTTTCATTAGCCTACCAAGGCAATATAGTAGATTTGTGGGAGAAACTGGCAGAGTCTGATTTGGTTATTGAATTGGGTTCAGACCAGACCTCGCTACACAATCCTTTTGCAGGAGGATACTACCCTGTTGGTCTCAGTTTTGAAGATTCTAATGAAATGATGGCGCAAAATCCGGATCTATTCAAACAAAAAGTATACGAAACACTCAGAAGGCATGTTAAAGCCATCAACAAACTTACTACCAAAGGTATGTATTTCTGGGACTATGGCAATGCATTTTTATTGGAAGCCGGTCGAGCCGGTGCCGAGATTTTCACCCAAGACGGAGATTTCAAATATCCTTCCTACGTACAGGATATCATGGGACCTTCGTTTTTCGATTACGGTTTTGGTCCTTTCAGATGGGTTTGTACAAGCGGTCTCGAATCGGATCTGCAAATCACCGACAAAATAGCTGCACAGGTACTTCGCCAGATGTACCAAGAAGCTCCAAACGATATAAAACCGCAGTTGTACGATAATTTGCAATGGATAGAGCGCGCAAGCGAAAATAATCTAGTAGTTGGCTCACAAGCACGTATACTATATGCCGATAGCGAAGGTAGAATAAAAATCGCAGAAGCCTTCAACCAAGCCATAGCTAAGGGCAGCATTTCGGCCCCTGTTGTTTTAGGCCGCGACCATCACGATGTATCCGGAACAGATTCTCCATACCGTGAAACATCTAATATTTACGATGGCTCTTCATTTACGGCTGATATGGCGATACAAAATGTTATTGGAGATTCCTTTAGAGGTGCAACATGGGTTTCGGTGCACAACGGTGGCGGTGTAGGCTGGGGCGAAGTGATAAATGGAGGCTTTGGAATGCTGCTCGATGGCAGCGCCGACTCGGACAGAAGGCTCAAAAATATGCTGCTGTGGGACGTAAACAATGGAATTGCCCGCCGCAGTTGGGCACGAAATCAAGAAGCAATTACTGCAATAAAAAGAGAAATGGAACGAACCCCAAACCTGATAGTAACTTTGCCCAATATGGTGGACGATGAAATTTTAAAGGATTTAATCTAATAACTGTTTTTATAAACTCTGTATTTGTCTAATTTCATCTGCCGCAAACACTAAATTTGGTAACAAATTTGTTTGAACATTATTATTGATTATACGTACAACAGATCAACTGTTTTCTGCTTAGTCGGATCGCATAATACAAAATAACATTACAATACATATCTTAAATGGATGTACCACGAAATACCGGCAAATTTTTGTATAAAGCTTTGCCGGTGTTTACTTTCATTATGTTATTTGGCATATTCGCATTAGCCCAACCTAGTACCAGCAATCTGGAAACTGTAGTTTTACGACTAAAATGGAAACACCAGTTTCAGTTTGCAGGTTATTACGCAGCCATCGAAAAGGGTTATTATAAAGAAGCCGGATTGCACGTACAGCTTGTAGAAGAAAGCGGTGGGAATGCAGTTACCGATGTTATTCATGGAAAAGCGAATTTTGGTATCACCAACTCCGAATTGCTTATCAAATACTCACAAGGAGCGCCAGTAATTTTAATAGCCAATATTTTTCAGCATTCACCTCTCATATTGGTGTCTCTAAAACAAGAAAATAACGACAATATTCATTTCATTTCTGGGAAAAAAATAATGATGGAGCAAAATGCTACTGAAATTTTTGCTTACCTGAAATCTGAAGGCATTGCCATAGAAGATTCCAATCTCATCAACCATTCATTTTCACCCGAAGCTCTTATTCAGGGCGATGTTTACGCATCTTCTGCATATTCGACCGACGAACCCTATTTGCTCAATAAAATGGGAGTTCGTTACAATATATATTCGCCCCGGGCCAGTGGCATAGACTTTTATGGTGACCTCCTCTTCACCTCCCAGAAAGAGTTGAAAAACAAGAAAAGAGTAGATGCCTTCCTGCAAGCATCGCTCAAAGGCTGGAAATATGCATTGGAAAATGAACAGGAGATCATTGGTCTTATTTACAATAAATACAGCCAAAGGCATACTATCGAACATCTGGAATTTGAAGCAGAACAAACCCGCCGACTCATTATGCCTGATGTGGTGGAAATTGGGTATATAAATAAGAACAGATGGGAAAGAATACGTGAGATATATGCTGAATTTGGCATGCTGCACAATACACCTGATATAGACAGTTTTATTTATACTAAAGACAACGCACAGACTGACATTTCTTTGTACTATTTTATGCTGATTATAATAGCAATAGCAGCACTAAGTTTATTCATTGCGTTGCGTTTTTACAGACTGAATATAACTCTTAAATCTGAGAGCCGCAATCGCCTTAAAAAAGAGCATTTACTTACCGAAATGGAAAAACGTTACCGCAATTTGGTTGAAAATGCTCCTTATCCAATCCTTATATCTAAAGCAGATTCAGGTGAAATATTGTATATGAATCATTTGGCTTGCGAACAATTTGGAATAAAAGACTTCGACACTTTAAAATTTAATTATATAGACTTCTTTATAGAAGAATCAGATTATTTGATTTTCAATCAGACACTTTTAACAACCGGGCATGTAAGAGACATTGATTTGAAAATGAAAACAATAGCAAATGAGTCTTTCCATGCTTATGTTTCTTCAACCCCTATTACATTCGACAATGAGCAAGCATACATAAGCGGATTTCTGGATATAAGCTATCGCATACAACTTGAAACAGGCTTAAAACAAGCGAACGATACTAAGGATAAATTTTTATCGATCATTGCACATGATTTAAGAAGCCCTATCAGCGGACTCAATTCATTGCTTGATTTAATCATACTCAAACCCGGATTCGCAGCTGATACTGAGCTCATGCACTACCTGACGATTATGAAAGAGACTACGCAAAGCACATTTGATCTGCTTGAAAACCTATTGCTTTGGGCTAGAAACCAAAAAGGGGAAATAAAATTCAGCCCTACATTAAATAGTATTAACAAACTCATTCTATCAAACTTTCAATTTTTTGCTTCGAGTGCCCGGCAAAAAAATGTAGAACTTCGCACCCAACTAAATGAGGACATTCCTTTTTACTTCGATTCTGAAATGTTGAATACAGTTTTGAGAAACCTCATCAATAATGCCATCAAGTATACAAAGTCTGGCGGCCATATTACCATATCTGTAACTTATAGTCAGCAACATGCCCATATTGCAGTAAAAGATACCGGGATAGGCATGAGCCAGCATTTATTAAGTCATTTATTTTCGGAGAATTACTTAACAAAAAGTGAAAAAGGCACCCAAGGCGAAACCGGCACCGGACTTGGGCTAGTACTTTGTCAGGAATTTATAAAGTACCACCATGGGGAAATAAAAGTAAAGAGTGAACCTAATAAAGGTACAGAATTTATTTTAATACTGCCCCATAATGCTTATATGGAAGAAATAAAAGAACAATCCTTATCTGTAAAAAATCCAGAGTAGTGTACTGATATAAAGCATCATACAAGAGAAATACAGATCAGGCAATCCAATTAAAAACTGTTAGAACTTCCCGAAAT
>JAIFMY010000049.1 GCA_020048155.1 Bacteroidota bacterium | reverse complement strand
GTTGCATTATGCATCACAAAATCTGCACTATCGAGCCCAGTCACGCTTTCATCAAAAGTAACTCTGAATGTATAGTTGAGCAGATTCACTAAGGTATCGGGGTATGCGGTGAGCACTGCACCGGGTGGACGAGTATCGAATTTTACTGAGATGGTATTGGATGAATAATTTACATTTCCAGCCTGATCGGTGCAAATTTGAGAAGGCATGTGTACTTCTGCAAAGCCATCTACAAGCGCTCTAAAAATATATTTATATGAACGTCCGGGTTCTATTTCTTCTATGGATATTATTTCAGAATTTGTATACACTATGTCATTTGGATCAAAGTTTACTACATATTCAGTAAACTGAACTGAAACATCAAATTCGGGATTTTTGGTTGGGGTTTGTGCAAGTGAACTAAGTATAGGTCTCGGTTTGCTGTTGTCGAAGTATAAAATTAGTGTATCAGAAGCCGTATTTCCAACTTGATAATCGGGGAAACGATAGGTAGCGTTGGCAGGCATGTATATTTTAATCCATCCTTCGTTAAAGGCCCAAATTTTGGCGGTCCACTGCAAACGGTAGCTGTTACCAATTCTCAAATCGGCTAAATAGCCATTTTCAACTACAATGTCTGCAATATCCAAATCGTCTACACTATCCGAGAACTGAATGAGTATTTCAAATTGGGGGGTATTGGCCGGATTTGGCGAACTGGTGGTCAGTTGAACTGTAATAGTATCTGAAGCCTTAAGAAAATCGGCAAACAAACAAAAAAGCAAACTTAACAATATTGTAAGTGTAATTTTCTGCATAATCTGAACTTTTTAATTTATGTATACGCAAAAACTGTGCGCATGTTTTGTAAACCAAGGTGATAAAAAGCTAAGTTAGCAATTTCTAGGCTAATTGTGAAAAATTTATGTGCTACATGCGGTTTACCTTAAGACCAATTACAAGTACATCATCTACCTGTTGCATCTGATTGCACCATGACTCAAAATTCTCGGTGATTCTTTTTTTCTGTGTCTCCGGTTTATCTTGAGAGATATCAATGAGCAGCTGCTTAAATCTGTTCACTTTAAATTTTTCGTAACGTGAGTTTACTTGATCATAATACCCATCGGAGAATAAATAAAGCATATCTTCTTCAAGCAATTGAAACGACTGTGTATCAAAGCTGAGCTCCTTTCTATATGTACCTATAGGATTTCGGGTAGGTTTCAGCACGGTTAACTCTTGATTCCGAACTATAAAAACCGGATTGTTGGCACCCGCAAAACGAAGTTCGAGGGTATTCATATTTATAGAGCAATATGCCATATCCATTCCATCTTTGGCTCTGATGATGGCTTCATCCTGGCTAAATGATTGCTTTACCATCTGCCTCATATTCTCAAGCACTGTACCCGGCTCCTCAAATGTATTTTTACGTACGAGCTCATTTAAGTAAGAAATACCTAGCAGACTCACGAAAGCACCCGGAACGCCATGCCCTGTGCAGTCGGCAACTACTATATGCAAATAATTGTCTGAAACCCGACTCCAATAAAAATCTCCACTCACAATATCGCGTGGGCGCCAGAATATGAACGAACTAGGTAAAAGCTTTTGCAGCCAAACTTCAGTAGGCAGCACAGCATTCTGTATGCGACTGGCATATTGTATGCTCGAGCGCATTTGCTTGTTCATTCGCTGCAACTCGTCTTTCTGTTTCTGAATTTCATTCATAGCCTCAATCAGCGATTCTGACTGGGCGCGTAGCTCTTCTTTTTGTTGTTCTATCTCAGAGGTACGTTCTTTTACCAACCCTTCCAGGTTTTCGTTAATAAAAGCCAGTTGTTTTGTAAGTTCCTCGCTTTGGGTATAGGATTTTGAAAACCTGACTGAAAGTAAATATGCCTGCGAGAAAATAAAGAAAAACAAACCAAAAGAAATAAGGAAAAATGTTTTGATAAGCTGCATGGCATACAGTACATCGTTCACAAAGGTGAATAAAAAGATGGCAAAACCGGTAATAAGTATAATTATCCCCTCTCTGCGCCTGATGGCTGCCAATATAAGTACCCCAATAATATACACACCTATGGTTAGCATGAATATTTGAAATGTCCGCAATACCATTGTAAAATTGTATGAACTCCCAATCAAACCTATCAAAATGAAAGGTGCAGAAATAATGGCAATAATTCGCAAAACTTTTTTAGGCAAATCAGAAGGGAGAATATGGTGAATAAACGCGGTAAATACCAAAGGTGAGAGATACAGGAATAAAAACTCTACCCGCAATTGTAAATAAAACGAAGCATCGGGCCACAAGGTGAGTATATATCTTTCACTGGTTACCAAGGTACGGCCGGCTATCAATAGGCAAAAAAGAGCAAAATATAAAGTAGATTTATCTTTAGGCCTGGATAAGAATAACCCCAAATGATATAATGCCATAATCATGATGGCCCCCAGAAGAAACAAATCGAACTCAAGGAACATCTGACGATGCCTATGAATAGTTGCTGTGTTTCCTATCATAAATCCGGGCCAGGCTCCTCCCAAATACTCATGTTGACTGGCAAGTTGGTATACAAAATCCAGGGTATCTGCATCTATGGGCAAATCTATGATCTGGGGCTGCTTGGCAGGTATTACATTCTCTGCTATTGAATCAACTACCCCTACTTCTGAAACCAACACACCGTTTATATACAAGCGCCCGGCTGAGTTAGCAACTGCAACTTTTAGCGCCATTGGCACTTTTTTCTGGGTAGGAACTAAAATTCGCAATCGGAAGGTAGCGTAGCCTTTTAGGGTGATTTCAGGGTATTGTTCTTTGTAGTCAATCCAATTTGACGGAAAATTAACAAACCGTGGATCGGTATTAGAAGTAGTATCAAAAAAAGCAGGATTGTAAAGTTTCTTCCAATAAAACTCCCATTCACCATCTACTTTTAGCCTGATGGGCTGGCTAAAATCTGTATTTCTAAAATCAATGATACCTTTGCTTGCTGTTATATCTGACTGTGCATTAGCAGGCATCAGGCCATATAAAACCATCATCAGAATGAGTACAAAAATCTTGCTTATATTATAAAGCATATAGGAGCACATTATATATATCCGGCACTTTTTTTTGATATCGCAAATTACAAAAATAATTTACTGTTTGCAAACATGATTGTAAAATCCACGCCTTAATTACTTCATTTACAAAATAAAAAAAGGCAATGAAAACCCAACAAAAGTGCTACATGAAAAAAATTGAGTATGGAACATTACACTCAATATATATTTATATACCAAATAGTTATGCGAGTAACTTTAATAAGAAATTCAGATTAGGTTCTCAATGTAAAATTATGACCCAAGTATTTTTCTCTTACCTCAGGATCTTCAGCCAACTCGTTGGCAGTACCAGCTTTGAGTATACTACCTTCGTACAATAAGTAAGCTCTGTCAGTGATTGTAAGAGTTTCATGTACATTATGATCCGTTATGAGTACACCTATATTTCTTTCTTTCAGTTTCGCAACTATGTTTTGTATGTCTTCAACTGCAATAGGGTCTACACCTGCAAACGGCTCATCAAGCAACATAAAATTGGGAGAAAGTGCAAGTGCTCGGGCTATTTCGGTACGGCGGCGCTCGCCACCAGACAACTGAATACCCAGGCTTTTTCGTATTTTTTCCAAACCAAACTCATGCAACAGGTTTTCCATACGTTCGTGCTGTTCCTTCACAGTCAGATTCGACATTTCGAGCACCGACCTAAGGTTGTCTTCAACAGACATTTGCCTGAATACACTTGCTTCCTGAGGTAAGTAACCAATGCCTAACTGAGCACGCTTGTACATCGGAAGATTGGTTATTTCCTGTGATTCAAGAAATATTTTTCCTTCATGCGGCTTTATCAGGCCTACTATCATGTAAAAAGATGTGGTTTTACCGGCACCGTTGGGGCCTAGCAAACCTACTATCTCACCTTGATTTACGTGAATGGAAACACCTTTTACAACGGTGCGTTTTCCATATCTTTTAACTATTGATTCAGTATAAAGTTTCATTTTGCTACTTTGTGGTTTACAAAAGTATTTAATTTTAATACAGCGCCAAATAGCAATTTAAAAAATGATTTGCAATCTGGCACGTATTCCAAATGTTTGTATATTTTGGTGATCGAGATAGGTAAACCTATAAACTGCGTCCACTCTGAGTATTTTGAATATATTCTCTAAGCCAATACCACCTTCAACATAAGGCCCCGAGAAGCTGGTGAGCGTTTCCGGAAATGTGATAACTGATCTGTTTTTATCGCTCAGCAAGCCTGTGAGTGCTTTCACATGTACAACTTCCCTCCATTTCAAATGTCTGAACAATGGCATTTTATTAAGAAACAAGCCGTTGAAATGATGCTCTGCGTATGCACTTATGTAGCTATCGCTAACAAACTCGTAATAGTTCATCATATTGTATGCATACTTATCGAAGGCATAAGTTTCGTTTCCTTCATGGAGTTTGAGCAGAGGATACGGCAGGGTGCCAAATATTTTTCCACCTTCTACTATGTACTCAAACCTGCCAAGAGACCCTATATAAAAATCGTCTCTGATAGTAAGTTGCGTCCTGTAATATTCCCATTGGCTTCCAAGCAAATTAGGTATTCCTGCAGTAAGTTTAAGTTCTATTATGGGGTACTCGCTGCCCAAACTCATGCGCATGAATTCACCGGTTACAAACTTCTCGTTGTAAGCAAACCGAGTACCAAGTGTAATTTCAGCAGTTACGAGCTTATCATAACTCGTACCGGAACTTAAATTATTGAATGCTATGGTAGAAGAAGGGAAAATATGGCGGTACCTCATATCCAAAGTGGACGTAAAGCCCAGAAACCAATCTTTCTCAAAATTAACTCTTATATCTCTCACCGGCAGTAGTTTATCATTGGGATTTCGGTTAAGTACCGAGCCAAGAATGTTGTCGGAACGAAAGGCATTGAAACTGGCACCCAATTGTTCCATATCATCTTTGTACCAAACCCCGAGAGCAGCCCTAGGTTCTTTGTTGAAAATATAGAGAGCGCCTATGCCGTATTTAAAATTCTGGTCTTTCGAACCGTAAGCCAAATGCCCTTCCAACATAATTTTTTTGCTGAACTGATTGCTGGTTCGTCCACCAAACCTGAAACGGTTGCCCTCAAGCGGATTGAAGCTATAGAATGTAAAATATGGCCCATACTCAAAATTTCCTCTTATATGATAGCCGTACACTACCAGCGTAAGCAGGTCGGATACAGTGCGGTATATGGGAAGTTTCTGAATAGAATCTACCATTTCATAAATTCCACTTTCGCTGGAGCTCAACTCCTCGTGGCGGGTAAGTTTCCAATAATCTACGTCACGTGTGAGGGCTTCCTGCAAAACCACCGATTCCTGAGGCATGGTAGATTTGAAAAAATCATCTTTAAACTCGGGTTCCAGATTTATATTTTTGTATGTAGTTATTTTACGTCCGAAAAGGCCTGTAGATTTATTTGTAATATGAAAATCTACCATCACTACATCTTTGGTAAGAAACCATTGTTTGCCATCTACCAGGCTAAATTCCTGGCTTGCCCACAAGTTTTTTACGTAGTTCAGGTTTATGTCATTTGGGAAAGTGACTTCAATGCTTTTCAGTCCCCATGTGCTTCTTTCAATCCACATGGTACCTTTAAACAAACTTTCCTGTTTGCGCTTGGGTTTGAATTCAAGTTTGTAGCACCACAAATCGCCCACGTAAGCACTATCGGTAAGATAATAATCGTAATAAATTTTCCCGAAAGGAGCTATAGGACTGGCAAAACTTCGATCGAACATCACCAAATAATTATCGTATATATTGGCGTCCAGATACAATTTACCGGTGTATTGAGCAATGCTTTCGTCCTGAGTACCACTCATTTTATGGGCTTTAATTACTTCTTTTTCGTGCGTAGGTTTGTCTTGATAATAGTAGTCAGAAACAGTTTCAGTAATAAACACCGGTAAAAAATTCTTGCCTATTTGCTCGGAGGTATCTACGTAATTGAAAGCAAAATTAAGGTCTTTCAGTGCTTTTTGCTTTTTGAGGTCGTCGGTAATATTGGTCAGGTCTATCTGAATTTTGTTGTAAGCCTCGTAGCTGTAGTTATTTACATTGTTCGGGTTATTTCTATCCCTGTTTTCATCCACCATTCTCAATATTCTGAATGCAGGATTTTCACCCGGTTTTACAACAATCTCGCCCAGAGCTATATCCGATGGAACAAGTTCTATAACCAAAGTTTGCGCAACATGTTTTTGAATAGGAATTGTATATTGTTCGTACCCGATGAACGAAACAAACAAAGCATCTACAGCCGATTTGGTTTCAAGCCTGAAACCACCCTCCATATCCGAAATAGTTCCTATTTGGGTATCTTTGAAAATGATATTCACATAAGGCAATGGTTCCTGTGTAATTTTATCTATTACTTTGCCCACTATTTTTGTATTCTGAGCAAAAGCAGAACTTAGTGCCAAAAGACAGAAATAGAATAGAATTAAAAACTTGTTTTTCATACTTTTACGTAAAATAAGTTATCGTTTAGAATACAAAATAGGTAAGCTGCTAGTCGAGTAGCGCTGCATCTTTTCTGGCTATCCTTCCGGAAATGCCTATACTTATTTCATATAAAATAGCTAATGGCAATGTTACCAATAGCTGGCTGAATACATCGGGCGGCGTAATTATAGCTGCAACAATAAGAATGAGTATATAAGCGTGTTTGCGATAAGTACGCATAAATGCGGGAGTCATTAGCCCCACCTTGCTCAGAAAATAAATAACTATGGGCAGTTCAAAAACAACCCCTCCTGCCAATAGTACCGATAAAAAAGTACTGATATACGAAATGATATTTATCTGATTTTCAATTTGTGAGCTTACCTCATATGAGCCCAGGAAATGTATGGATAAAGGCAATATAAGGTAATAGCCAAATAGAACCCCCACAAAAAACAAAAGAGAGCTATAAAAGATAACACTGCGTGCATATTTCTTTTCATTTTTATGAAGTGCCGGCTTTACAAATAACCAAATTTGCATAAATACGTATGGAAAAGCAAGGATAAGACCACCAACCAATGATGTGTAAATATGCATGGAAAACTGACCAGCCATAGTGATACTAATCAGATCGAATGGCTTATTGTTGATACATATTGAAGGCATTTGCATGAGATCTGCAAATTTGCAAAACAAATAGTTGGTAATAAACTCTGGCGAACGCGGGCTCAGTATAATTTTATCAAATACAAATTGATGGAAAATAAAAACAAAAATCCCCATAAATACCACAGCCAACGAAGATTTTATCAGCCTTGACCTAAGCTCATCTAGGTGATCAAGAAAACCTTGCTTATGGTCATTTTGCGTATCGTTGGGAGATGGCATTGTTTTTCAGTTTTTTACGGTTAAAAAAATAATTATGCAAAAAAATAACATTAATCTATAAAATAGTCTTAAAAGATTTTAATTTAGCTTGCAAATATATAAATTGGCTCAATGTTTCAGAATTCTGTTTTTTGCACCAAGTATAACGACAGAAAAAAATTAAACAGGTTGCATTATTAAAAAAAAATTATATTTGCGACCCGCCACATGAATAACTAAACATCGATTAGTAAGGAAAACACATAAATACATGAGTTACAATCTTGAAAATCCTCTGGAATCTTACCTGAAAAAGTATTTTGGGTTCGATTTTTTTAAAGGAGAACAAAAAAATGTGATTGAAAACGTACTGAATGGACAGGATACATTCGTACTAATGCCCACAGGCGGCGGAAAATCACTTACCTATCAACTTCCGGCACTACTTATGCACGGTACTGCCATAGTTATCTCACCTCTTATTGCCCTGATGAAGAACCAGGTAGATGCCATGCGCAGCTTCAGTGCTGAAGAAGGCGTGGCCCACTTTATGAACTCATCGCTCAATAAATCCCAAATCAACAATGTAAAAGAAGACATCCTCTCCGGTAAGACTAAGTTGCTCTACGTAGCCCCTGAGTCTTTGACCAAAGAAGAGAATATACTGTTTCTCAAAGGAGTACCTATCTCTTTTTATGCCATCGACGAGGCACATTGCATTTCTGAATGGGGGCATGATTTCAGGCCTGAATACAGACGCATCAGACCTATGGTAGAAGCCATAGGCAGGGCTCCCATCATGGCGCTTACTGCAACTGCAACACCAAAGGTACAATCTGATATCCAGAAAAACCTTTCCATATCTGAAGCACGCGTATTTAAAGCATCTTTTTATAGAAGCAATTTGTACTATGAAGTGCGCCCAAAAATAGATGCTGAGAAAAGTATCATTAAGTTTATTAAAGAAAACTCCGGAAAATCAGGCATTATATACTGCCTCAGCCGCAAAAAGGTTGAGGAAATGGCCGAAACACTCAATGTAAACGGTATACGTGCTTTGGCTTATCACGCAGGAATGGACGCCACTACACGTGCCGACAATCAGGACAAATTCCTGATGGAGGAGGTGGAAGTAATAGTAGCAACCATAGCATTTGGTATGGGCATAGACAAACCCGACGTTCGCTACGTGATACATTATGACATACCCAAAAGCCTCGAAGGTTACTACCAGGAAACCGGCCGTGCCGGCAGAGATGGTGGCGAAGGACGTTGCTTGGCATACTATAGCTTCAAAGACATTCAGAAGCTCGAAAAATTCATGCAAGGGAAACCTGTAGCAGAGCAGGAAATTGGCAAACAACTTTTACTCGAAACTGTGGCATATGCCGAAACCAGCATTTGCCGTCCAAAATTCTTGCTCAATTACTTTGGCGAAACCCTCGACAAGCCTTGTGGCAACTGCGACAACTGCTTGAGCCCCAAACACAAATTTGAAGGCAAAGACGCCATGGTAAAACTGTTGAAGATAATTCTTGAACTGAAAGAAAGATTTAAACAAGACCATATTGTACAGATGCTTACGGGCAAAGCCAATGCCGCCATTAAATCTTACAAGCACCATAAGCTTGATATTTTTGGTATAGGGGAAGAAAAAGACGAACGTTTTTGGAACAGTGTTATAAGACAAGCTCTTGTAGGCCATTTCATCACAAAAGATATAGACAACTACGGCCTGCTCAAAATAGCTGAACGTGGTACCAACTTTTTGGAAAAACCTCACTCCGTGATGCTTACCCAGGATCACAATTACGACGAAGAGGATGAGGATGGCAACATAAACCAATCTGGTGGTACCGGCGTAGCCGACCCTGCTCTTTTTGCTCTTCTGAAAGATCTGCGCAAGAAACTTTCGCGCGAAAAAAACATTCCGCCGTTTGTGATTTTTCAGGACCCATCGCTCGAAGATATGGCCATACAATATCCGGTAACGCTGGATGAGCTGAAAAACATAACAGGAGTTGGTCCGGGAAAAGCCCAAAAATACGGTATCGAATTTATAGAACTTATACGTAAGTACGTAAAAGAGAACGAAATAGAGCGCCCACAAGATTTAGTTGTGAAATCGGTGGTGAAAAAATCGGGAATGAAGGTGTTCATCATCCAAAGCATAGACCGCCAAGTAGACTTGGTGGATATAGCCGAAACCAAAGGGTTGGATATGGACGAGCTACTTTCTGAAATTGAAGCCATTGTAAACTCAGGTACCAAAATAAATCTGGACTATTACATAAACCAAGTAATAGAACGCGATAAAATTGAGGAAGTTTACCAATATTTTGCCGAAGCCGAAACCGACGAAATACAGTCTGCTATCAACGATTTGGGCCCCGATGAATTCAGCGAAGAAGAAGTGAGGCTGATTCGCATCAAGTTCATTTCTGAAATGGGACATTAATACCCACACTGCTTATTTTGAAATGTCTGAAACAAATTACATCCAAATGATGAATTCCTGTTTCAGACATTTTTTTCATACCTATTATATATCAATTAAGCCTTTTGTAATATGTCTGCTATTCAATCAAAAAAAATATTCATAAGCCCTGTGCACGATTCGGAGGATGAAATACTGCACAGCTACGAAGAATTTGACTCCAAAGGTAACCAATTGCTATCCATCACATACGATGCCAATGGAGATATGGATGAAAAAGTGATTCAGAAATACAATGAGGCAGGTATGCTTGTGGAGCAAAGCATATACGATTTTTCGAACGAGCCGGTTGAAAAGCATAGCTTCGCTTATTCAGGCAATATTATGCTTACCGAAGAAATTTATTATGCAGATGGTTCTGTATCAGTTCGCCACTTCAACAGGCAAACCCCGGGACTACTCCTCGAACAAATGATAGCTGAGGATGGTGTGCACGAAGAAAAAGTTGAAAGATACTGGAACGAAAGCGGCCAGGTTATCAAACAATTGTTCTACGACGAGGACCAGAAGCTTACCCGCACCGAAGAATTTGAATACGCCGGCAAGTTGCGATCGAAACTGAAAGAAACAGACCATACAGAAAAAATGGTAGTCATACATGAGTTTACCTACTCACCTGCCAACTTATTGCTAAGCCAGGTATCTAAAAACGAAGCAGGCAAGGTACTTAGCTATATTCAATTTGAATACGATGAGAAAGCGCGGG
>JAIFMY010000119.1 GCA_020048155.1 Bacteroidota bacterium | reverse complement strand
TCCTGATTTTTGCGCACCAATATGCAAATATCTTTGGGCCTGTAATACTCACTCTGCAACAGCTCGTTTATTTTTTCGGCCAACTGATTTAATGGAAGCATTTCCGAGTTTGGTTTCAAAGCTTTCAGTGCGATTTCATGGTTGGCTATTATCTCCACCCTACCACCAAAGTTTCCACTCGATTTTTGTTCTACATCTGCATAAGCTTTTTCTATTATTTTATCGAAATCAAACTTACTGTTTATTTTACCATCCGGCATGCTTGCCTCAAACTGCAATTGCACCGATTGGGCTATGGTTTTGAAAAGCATATTGTTGAAATCGATGATATTTTTCTTGCTTCGGTAATTGGTAGTAAGAGTAGACTCTTGCACCACTTCTTGCCCAAACACTTTTTTTACTCCGCTATGCAGCAGTTTCCAGTCGCCTCCACGCCAGCGGTATATAGATTGTTTTATGTCGCCCACTATGAGGGAGTCGTGGCCTTCGGCGAGCGAGTTGAAAAGCACCGGCCTGAAATTGTCCATCTGAAACCCACTGGTATCCTGAAACTCATCGATGAGCAGGTGCTTGATTCGCATGCCCATTTTTTCGTAAATAAATGGAGTTTCGTTGTTGTTTATCAGTTTTCGAAGCAAAAAAGTAGCATCAGAGAGCAACATTATATTATTGGTTTTCCGGTACTCCGGCAGTAGTTTTTTTAAATAAAGTATTATACCAAAAACATTGAATTGCTTGAGTATCATTCGGGCTGTAATATACATTTCGAGATATTTCTCCAAAAATTCTATCTGCTTGTATGCCAGGCGCTGGTAATCGGCTACATGGGTGTAATACTCAAGTTTTTGAGGATTTTTCTCTGACTTATTAAAATAGAGATGTGTGTCGCCCACTATTTCTTTGACTTTCTCGATATTCGATTTTTCAATTTTGCCTAGCGGACTTGTTATCAGATTTATAATTTTAGACAGTGGCGATCTACCAAAATTGAAATGTGGCAATACAACTTCGGCAGCTTCATCTCTGAGTGCCTTGTGATATTGGTCGAGCGAATAAATTGTACTCTTGAGGTGCTCCAGCATTTGCTGGTGTAGTTTGTTTCCATCGCCGTCAGAAGGGAATGCCATTTGGTCCGAAAGGTTCATGAATTTTTCGGTGAAAAGTTCTTTTCCCAGTTTTTCAATATCCGATTTGAACGACCAGCGTTTGCCTTCCTCTATGCGCTGAATAGCAAAATGTTCGAGCCAGTTTTGTAGTGTTTTATCTTTTGCAATGTTTCGGTATAGCTCGGCAGTAAGCTCAGCCAAGGTGTTGTTTACATCCATTTCTATATTGAAACCGGCTGTTGCGCCAGTTTCAAAGGCAAAGGCCCTGAGCACGCGCTGTACAAAACTGTCGATGGTACTTATGGTGAGGGAAGAATAGTCGTGCAATACATTGTCGAGTATATTTTGTGCCCGTTGCTGAAGGAGTTCGGGTGATAAATGTGGGTAATCTGCCAATAATTCTGGGATGTATGAAGAATTGGATGTAGAGGCAAGTTTATGAAGCTCTTCGAGTATGCGGGTTTTCATTTCGCCAGCGGCTTTTACGGTAAAAGTTACAGCCAGAATATTTTTAAAAGCCTCATCAGACTCGAAAGCCATGCGAAGAAACTCACCTGTAAGTTTATGTGTTTTTCCGGAGCCTGCTGAGGCCCTGATTATATGTAAGTAGCTCATTCACTAGTTTTTATTCAAAATTTGGTTTAACACCAATTACCAAAATGTCATCCACTTGTTCATGTATACCCATCCAATTGTCAATGGCACGTTCAATGGCATCTTGTTGCGAATCGGGGTGGTACTGGTGTATATTGAGTAAAAGATGTCTGAATCGCCTCGATTTATATTTTTTGCCCTCTGGGCCTCCAAATTGGTCAATAATGCCATCCGAGAATAAGTAAAGAGTATCGTTGGGCTGCAGGTTTATGCTATGAGTGGTAAAATTGTGTCCGGCAATAATGCCAGATGCGCCCACTGAGAATCTATCGCCTTTAAACTCAAGTATATTATCGTCTCTTAGCAAGTATATAGGATTGTATGCACCAGCATATTGGAGGGTATTATTGGTAGTATCTATGGTACAAAAGGCTATATCCATACCATCATTGAGCATTTTTTCGGAAGTATCTTTAGAGAAAGTGGCAACAATGCCAGTACTCAACGAGCCCAGAATTTTACCCGGGTCTTCAATTTTTTGATGAATGATAATGTTTCGAAGCAAATCGTACCCAATAATACTCATAAAAGCACCCGGTATACCATGTCCGGTGCAGTCGGCCGCTGCGAGGAATATTTTATTGTTTTGTTTCGTAATCCAGTAAAAATCGCCACTTACAATATCTTTAGGTCTGTGGAAAATAAAAGAGTTTGGAAGAATACTTTTAAATTCGTCTTCGGTAGGCATCATGGCATTTATGATGTGCCTGGCATACATCATACTATCAAGGATGTTTTTATTTTTGATAGTAAGTTCTTCTTTTTGCTCGGCTATTTTCATTGAGATGCGCTCTCGTTCTTTGAGCTCCAGATTGTCGTACCGCAATTGTCGGGTGATGTACATAAAAAGTGCGTACATGAATGCCAAACCCAAAATCAGGTATACGAAAAAGGCCAATTTACTATTGAAAAAACCAGGTTTTACTTTTATTTTTATTACAGTTTCAGAATTGTACCAAGTTCCATCAGAATTAGCTCCCATCACCCTGAAGGTATAATCACCTGGAGCGAGATGGGTGTATGTCATTGAATTACTATTTTTCAATAAAATCCATTCTTGATCCACACCTTCCAGCATCACTTTATATAAATTTTGTTCGGGTGCGGAATATTCGGGTATAGCAAAACTGATGGTGACGCTATAATCCAAATAGCTAATTACAAATTCATTTTTGTTCCATGTATTCAGGTCGAAACTGCCATTTTTGTTATAGATTTTTATACCTGTTATATTTATCGGAAACACGTTTGTGTTTTTATTCATGTTTTCAGGACTGAAAAAATTGATGCCTTTATTTCCTCCGAAAAAAATAATTCCATTATTATCTGCAAAATCAGCACCCAAATTAAATTCATAACCTTGCAGCCCGTCGCTCAAATCATAGTTTACAATGCTTGAATCGCGTGTATTGTATGAAACTACTCCTAAGTTGGTGCTCATCCATAGGGTATTGTTTTTGTCTTCAAGTATGGCGTAAATATAATCATTGCGCATGCCATCTCGTTGTGTGATATAATCAAAATGCCCTGCTTGTTTGTCAAATTTATTGAGTCCCGATTCAGTGCCAATCCATATATCTCCATTTGCGCTTTGATGTAAAGAGAGCACTGAGTTGTTGCTGATACCTTTGTTGTTTTTGTAACTTTTGAAATATTTGGTAAAAGTTTTTTTATCGGCGCTAATAATCGTGAGCCCATTTACGGTTCCAGCCCAAAAACGACCATCATCTGTCGGTAGAATACAGAATACTTCATTGTCGCTCAGGCAATTGGCGGCATCTATACGATGATACAAGCTATTGATATTTTTTCCGTCGAAATAATGGAGGCCAAATTGGGTAGCAAACCATACATATCCTGAGTCGTCTTGAGCTATTTCGTATACGCGGTTTTGCAGAAAACGCACATCGGAAGTAAATCCTATTTCTTTAGATACATCTTTGAGCGCAAGTCCATTGGCTCTGAATACATTGATTCCGGAATTGGTACCAACCCAAATGTTCTGATTTTTGTCTTTAAATATAGACTGTACAAAATTTCCTGCCAGTTTTACAGGTGTTGTTGTGTTATAATTTTGTTTCTGAAGGGTAGTCATATCTATTATGTCCAATCCTTTTTCAGAAGTTCCAACGTACAAGTATTTTTGGAGGTCTACAAAAACCGACCAAACTTGCAATGAGGATAGAATGGGTGTATTTTCGTTAGAGTTGGTAATAATATTGAATTTGGTAGGTTTTAAATCTACCTTGAGCATACTATTTTCTTTGGTGCCTATCCATACAAAATCAGACTCATCAATATGAAGCGATGAAATACGCACATTGCGTATATACTCACTCTCGAAAGTGCTTACCAATGGATCTGTAAACGATGAAAGATCTAGGGCAAGTTGATAAATTCCTTTATCGGTGCCCAGCCATATATTTCCATCATTGCTTTTAGCTATTGCATTTATAGTGTTTTTAAGATTTAGATCTTTGTCATTGCCTTTATATTCAATACGTTTTATTGTTTTGCTTGTTTTATTAAGAATGAGCAGCGCGTCGTTGGTACCTGCATATACAAAATTGCCATCAACAAGAATGCATCTTATCTGATTGATTTTATCATCATTATTCTTTTCATAATCAGGCCTGTATCTGGTCCATTGTTCGCTATTTTTATCAAAACTAAAAAGACCATCTTTTGAAGCGACCCAAAGTATTCCGTTTTCATCTGCTTCAATATCCATCATATTATAGCTGGTCAGGAAGTTGAACCTATCGAAATAGTGTTCGAAATATGAAAATTCACCATTCTTTTGATTGTATTTTATAAGGCCATTCAGAGATTTGGACCAAACCACAGAGTTTTCGTCAACAAGTAAAGCGTAAAGTGTGTTTTCCATGATGCTGTTTTTGGCATCGGGTGTACTTATAAACATTTCAAACTTTCCGGTATACTGATTCAGTTTATTGAGCCCATACTGAGTGCTTACCCATATATTACCATCGGCATCTTCATGTATCCCCTGAATGTTGTTGCTAGAGATGGACGAGGTATCTTCAGGTTCATGACGATATATGGTGAATGAATAACCATCAAATTTATTTAACCCATCTTGAGTTCCTATCCATATAAATCCGTATCTGTCTTTATACAAGCAATTTATATGGCTCAATGATAAGCCGTCTTCTATGGTATATTGCCTGATTCCAGGTTCTTTGATTTGAGCACTCGTGCCTTGAGAGAAAACAACGAACCAACTAAGTACAATTAAATATTTGCATATCAAACAAATATTTTCGTTCAAAGCGTTGTATTTCTGACTAATATGTGCCGAATGTATAGTCACTTAATAAAATTGATTACAAAAATAAAATTAACAAAATAGTTTTATTAAAAACCATTTATATGAATAAACTTTAGAAACATAATTAATTTGTGCGATTAGGAAGGGCTAAGAATTCAGAATAAAACAATTATTTTTACTTGCTATAAATTTTGATATTAAAGAAACTATAATGATAACTGCCGAACAATTTCAAAATCATTTGCCCGAATTGGAAGTTTTCAGGCAACATGAAATCAATAGGGAATTAGCACTTAAGAGCTTAAACTACGCAAATGAAATGCTTAAGCGCGATTATAGTGCAGAACTCAAACCTATGTGGTTTGAATGGCTTGATCTTACCTCGCGAAGTGGCTTTTTGAGCAGTCTGGAGCACAGAGAATTTCGTGAACAATGGGCTGAATTAGTATTTCGGGTGTTGCAAATATCGGGCTACTCATTTTTGGATATGTTTGAGCAGCGCGTAATCGAAATTCCTAACCGTATTTTGTTTAAAGACATGCATGGTACTAACTCCATAAACTGGACTTACAAACAGGTGCACAATCATGTAAGAGAAATTGCTGCTTTACTTTACCGTTCCAATCCGGAACCCCGGGTTGCTATTTTTTCAGCTAATAGTGTCGAAAGTGCCAGCGCCGATCTGGCATGCCTGATGTATGGTATCTTCAATACTCCTCTCAACGTTCATTTTTCAGCAGAAAATATTGCCCACATAATCAATGTGTTAAAAATAAATGTAGTATTAGTTGACAACCAAGAGCGAATAGATAAAATATTAGGACTAACTGAGCAGATACATCATGATTTTACCATTTATACGCTAGATACTGCAGTGCATCCCCATTCCCGCGACTATCTTTCATTGCCACAAGAAATAAAACAGCTCAATCAGAATATCATTTCCGATTTGCTCGAGCATAAAAAAGTCCCAGATTCGCGGGCGGTTGCCACTACTATGTTTACCTCCGGCAGTACAGGTGTGCCCAAAGGGGTTTCATTTAGTTATTACAATTTGGTTTCAAAGCGGTTTGCTCGCCATGCAGCACTGCCCGAAGTAGGTAAAACACCTGAAGTAATGCTATGTTTCTTGCCTCTGTTTCATACATTTGGCAGGTATTTGGAGCTTATGGGCAGCATATATTGGCGCGGAACTTATGTTTTTGCCGGCAATCCTTCTGCTGAAACTTTGCTCAAGCTTTTTCCCATCATCAAACCTACTGGTTTCATAAGTGTGCCCATCAGATGGATGGAAATATATGAGAAGGCAATTGAAAAAATAAGAGACACTTTCAGTTTCGAATTGCAAAGCAATATTTTCAGGGAAATAACCGGAAATGAGCTGCGCTGGGGCCTTTCTGCAGCCGGCTATTTGTCTCCCAATACTTTTAAGTTTTTCCACAAATTTGGAGTGCAGCTGTGCAGCGGTTTCGGAATGACCGAAGCTACCGGTGGCATAACCATGACTCCTCCGCACGACTATCAGGACGATTCTACAGGCGTACCGCTTCCGGGTATATTCACGCGCCTGACTGATGCGGGCGAACTTGAGCTTAGTGGGCATTATCTGGCCAGATACCTCGACGATGCCGGTCCCGGCGACTTAATCCCATTCCCGTTTGAAGAAAATTCTGACTTTTGGCTTCCCACAGGCGACATTTTTAAGATTTTCGATAACGGACATTACGAAATTGTTGACAGGGTAAAGGATATATATAAGAATGATAAAGGGCAAACCATTGCACCACGCACCATCGAAAAGAAGTTTATAGGTGTTCCTGGAATAAAAAATACCTTTTTAGTGGGCGATGCCAGGCCTTACAATGTATTGCTTATCGTTCCCGATAATGAAGATCCCATTATTACTGAGTCTCGTACTTTAGAAAATCTGAGGGAATACTATCATCAGATCATCATGGCTGCCAATAAGGATGTGGCACCGTATGAGCGTGTCATAAATTTTGATTTGCTTGCCCGGGATTTTAGCACCGAGCATGGCGAGCTTACTGCAAAAGGCTCTTTCAATAGAAAGAATATTGAGAAAAATTTTGCGCATGAAATTGAAATGCTTTACCAAAGTAAGCATGTGAGGTTGCAGGCCAATGATATAGAAATTGTGATTCCGAGGTGGTTTTTTCGCGACTTGGGAATACTCGAAACCGATATCATACTCATAGCCGGGGGGATATACAATAAACGCCAAAGTAAAATACTGAATATTAAATATCTGGATGAAAACCAATATCTGATTGGCGATTTAGTTTATACTTCAAAAATTCCGGCAATAGATATTGGTCGCTTTGCACGTCAACCACGCCTTTGGATTGGTAATCCCCAACTTATAGATTTTTGCCCCGTAAAAGAAGGTTGGGATCTATCGCTCAGGGCAATTTCTAGTCAGGTCAATATTCCTAAAACACATACTAGTGATCGTGAAATAAAGCATTACCGAACATTGAAAGGTATACACGATGCTAAACTGATTTTGGTGAATAATATGATAATTAATTCCCTATTTGGTGGATTGAACGAGGCATATACTGCCACTAGCCAGTTGGGGGAAATGTTTTCCGAAACCGATGATAAACTCTCGGAGGCCATCAGAAGAAGGATGGAGTCCTTGGCTTGCCATCCAGAAGAGAAACTCAGAATTCTTTCGTACAGAATCTTATTACTAAATGATCCTACTCCTGACTATTCAAAAATTCTACCTGCATTCATTCATTCCGGTTTGTCCTTTCTTAATGAGGAATCGATAAGGGAAATTGCCTTGAGCAATTTAGGAAAAAAACATCTCGAATCGCTTCGCCAAAGGCTATATGCTTACCGTTTGCATTTGCAATGGCCGGCAGACGCAGGCACTCGTGCACAATTTGAAAATATCATCAAATTGCTGTTTAGTTTTTGCCAAATGCATATTGAGTACTACAAATCTATTCGTTCTGAGTTGGCTAGTTGGGTATTGCACCGTGCCGATCCCATTCTCTCTGATTTGGCAAATGGATATTTCGATCAGTTATACGATTATTTTGTTGAGTTTTTAGACAAACAAAGTGTAGTGCATCCACCTGAAGTATGGAATAATTGGCTGGTATTCGAAAATGGCATTCCACATGAACAGCAGGAAAGGGTGCGTAAGTTACTTTCAGAGAAATTTTTCTTAAAGCAATCTATCATGCTCGCTTTCAATGATTTTGAATTCAGACTCGATGAAATAAAACCACGCGGTATATGGGTAGTTCGGCTCACTAGTTTAGGAAATTTCAGGCATTTTCGGATTACCATAAATACCCGAACCGGTAAGCACTACGACTTGCATATAGTATTGCCACGCGACGAACAGTTTCAGATTGAGTCCGATGAGCTTTTCTGGTTGGCTGCCCTCACAGAACACCCGCTCGAAATTCCTGTTTTACCCCCACTTGGGGGAAGTCGCACTGAGGTGGGGTTGCGCTCTAGCCAATATCTCGGAGGGCTTAGTGTATGGGAACGTATAAGGCAACTTTCTGAAATACACCAATGGGCAGGATATGAGAAAAACAATGCATGGCGGCAGTTATTTGTGAAGGCCATGGCAGTTTATTTCAGAGCTTGGCGCCTGAGTGGCTATAAAATTGTACCTGGGGCTATTTCTACTTCCAATGTGATGGTTCCAGAAGTCGAATTTCACGAAAGTGCCTCTATTCTAACTCTTACTGGTTTCAAGGAATATGAAAACACCTTGTCGCTGATAAAACCAATGATGGAAGATTTTTACGATAAAACTTCTGCATTGTATCCTTGGACTCAGGAAACACTCAACGCCGATTGGTTGTTTGAGGCTATTATTGAGGGATTGGGTATCGATGAGTCTATTGAGTTTCTGAAGCATTTTAGCGAAGATATAAAAGCCAATCCTGATGTTTTTGCCTCCGATTACATGATTCCGGAAAAAATAGATTTGTTCTTAGACACCCTCAAACATCATTATATATACCCATTCAAATTGTTTGATGCCATATCGCAGTACCATGAGTGGGTTCGCATAAATTCTTATGCCACCAACCAGGGAAAAGAGCAGACCATATCGGAACTGATAGAATTGTTCAAAATATATCAGCTTCCTGAGGTGGTGAGGTATTATTTGTATAGACATACTTATTTTTCGTCAGCATCAGACAAAATTCGAAGTACGTTTGATAAGTTGTTGGCCAAACTCGAAGAAAATGTTCAGAACCAAGCCTACCAACTTATTGAGTTGTCTGAGTTACAAAACCTCATTACCGAAAGTGATTTGTTGGTATTCAACAAAATGGTTTTTCCTCGCATTCAATCGCAGAGCAAAATTGATTTCATGAAGGTGGGCGAAAATAACAAAGGACAAATCATTGTAAGAACGCATCTCACTGATAAAAAAGGAAATACCTACATTATGCGCGAGCCGGTAGAGCCTACTGAGGTTGGCCAGCTTTACCAGTTGTTTTTCGAAGAAAATTACCCCAAAAATATTTCGAAGAATGATAAGCACTATGTAGTGACAGATAGCAACAACCGTGTGATTGGAGGTTTGTGTTACAAAATACTCGAAGACAATATAGTATTGCTCGATGGAAGTGCAATTACTTCTCCCTTACAAGGCAAAGGCATAGGTTCTGCCATGATAGAGGATTTTTTTACACGTATGCAAAGCATGGGGGTGAACATAATCAAGGCGCATTTCCTTTTTGGCAACTATTACCTGAAACACAACTTCAAAGTTGACCAAAAATGGGGTGCTTTGGTAAAATATCTGAACTAATTGGCAAATGGTTTTAGAAAAAGAACCAATTACTAATGCAATGCCAATTGTAAGCCAACCGCCAAGCGGGGCATTTGCACTCCTATATTACTATCTAACAAATCAGATACTCTGTAATCGGCAAATACAGAGTATCTGTTGTAGCCTAGTCTTACACGTGCACCGTAGTTGAAATTGTTTACAAATTCAAGATTTTTGTAGAGTATTTCTATTGTTTTGGCGCCGTACATTGGCTTATCGTATTTATCCAGAATAATAAGACGCGTGCTGAACGCATAATTATAGTAATACCCAATATCGAGAAAGAATCCCATTACATTTCCTCTGTTGCCAAAACTCAATCTTTGGTATGCCTCCAATCCCACTCGGTGCAGTCTTACTCTCTCTTTTGTATGAATGGTTTGTGTAGGAAATGTTTTTCCGGCAATTTGGCTGATGGTAAAATTGTTCAGATTATACTCGGTACCTATGCCAATGGAATAAAATCTGGCTAACTTAAGTTTGTAATATATTCCGCCGGAAAATGCATAAGTGCGCAATGGAATGGTTCCAAAATCAGGATACTCCGGCGAGTCTGCAAAATGCCCGTAATTTAAATACACCCATCGGAAGTGCCTCAAATTTGGTCCATAATTATCTGTATTACTAAAATACGCTTTCACATCTTCTTGTAGCAATATCTTTTGAGCATATACGCTCATTGTTAGCATAAGAAAAGTTAGTAAAATGTATATTTTTAAATGATTTTTCATTTGCCGAAAATTAATTTTTATACTCAACAAGATAGCCCTTGTAGAAAATTCGCAAAATATAACCATGTTTTAGTTTTTGCTTGTGTATGCTTAATGCCCTGCTTTGCTCCACCTCTATCACGGCATATTCTTCCAGAAAATTGTCGGTATTTTGGATGTGAAAATACAAATGATTAAATTCTTTCTTTTTCAATGATATATACTCAGGCATTACGTCTACATATATACTATCATCATCGGTGTGTATTTCAAAACTTACAGAAGGCTTATTCAATAATGTATCGTTTAGGAAGTAGGATGCTTGCGGCACGCCATACCCATGGGCATAATCATAGTAAGGGAATAAGTGAGCTGATGTTTCTATGGCATATTTAATCTGCATATTGTTCATATCCGGATTGAGCTGCCATACGCAGGCTGCAAAACCACTGATAAAAGGCGTGGCAAACGAAGTACCTTTGGCTTCTTCAAATTGCTCATCGGTAGCTACCAGGGCATTGCCAAATGCACACACATTGGGTTTTAAACGTTTATCCCATGTAGGCCCGTATGAGCTGTAGGCAGCATGTATATATGAGCCGGGGTCTATGGCTCCCACCGAAAGTACGGAATCTGCATCTGCAGGAACCCCCATTATTTTCCAGTCATTATCACCATCGTTGCCCATTGCATTCACTACCAGCATGCCTTTGGCAGCGGCCATGTTGGCTGCCCGGCTAAGCAAACTGGTCTGTCCGTCCATTTGGTCAGTAAAATAGCGCTGGTAGGTATAGCCCAGTGAGCTATTGATGATATGTGCTCCCCTCTGGTCTGCCCATTCCATAGCAGCTATCCAGTAGTCTTCTTCTGCTTTAATTTCTTGTTTCACCTCAGTGCGCGCAAGTAAATACTCTGCACCCGGTGCAAAACCAAGTGCCCTGTTTCTGGCCATGCCTGCCAGGCAAGATAGTACCATGGTGCCATGATTTCCATCTGCATATACCAGCTCTCTTTTTTTTGTAAAATCATAAGTAGCCAGTATCCTGTTTTTTTGGAACAAATGTTTGAAAACGGGAGATTTGTCTACACCTTCGAACCCATTGTCGAGCACTGCAATAATGATTCCTCTGCCGTCAATTTTTTTTTGACCAAATAAATTGGCTTCCATCTGTGAGTGTTGGGTTTTTATTTTGCGCCATTGGAAGCTGGTAATAATGGTATCGAACGCGCTAGTTCGGGCAATAGAGTGCATCTCGGTTATGCTTTTTACAAAAGGCAATGATTTGATTTTCAGCATTGAATTTTGATCACCATATACCGAAACTGCATTCAACCACCGACTTGTATATCCAATAGAATCAACATATTGAGCTATTTTTAGTATATAATTGCTGTTTACATCAAAATCGGTAGAATCAAACGCTATTCCTGCTTTTTGTCGTCTGATGATAGATTGGGGCGAAAAATCTGAATGTGATATAATCGTATTATGCTTGTCTGTAAAGAATACCCAAAATTTTTGTTGAGCATCCGCCGAAAGTACTTCCAGGTAGAGAAAAAGTAATAAAAGTATTTTTTTTTGAGCCATGATGTATGTAAACAAAACCTTTGGTAAAACAAAGATACGAATTAACATAACTCCATAGTGAATTATAATTGTCAAAAAAAAACAGAATGCATTATTCGGTAAGCATTTGTATAGGTTTGCCCAAAGTAGCATTTGGCCAGGCTATCTGCAGGAAATCGGCTAAGGTTGGGGCTATATCGTATAGGCTTACAGGAGTGTTTATTGTTTTGCGTCCTACTTTCCAGCCATACCAAATGAGGGGCACATGCTGGTCGTATCTGTAAATAGATGAAAATGAAAGCAAAGATTCTTCTTCAAAAGCAGAAGCACGTTCAACCCACCCAGGCGCGAGGCTAATATACACATCGCCCGAGCGTGCCTGATTGTAGCTATTTTGCATGAAACCATACATACCATATGGCTGCGAGTTATTTTCTAGTGTGCCTGTGGCAATGGCATTGCTTACTCCCGAAATTTGTACCATAAACTGAGCAACTTTGCTCTGAATTTCGTGAAGCGGTATTCTGGCTTCTTCTATCAGGGATCTGTCGAGGTATATTTGCTGATTTTTGTAGTATTGCACCCAATTTCCTTTTCCGTAGATAGCTTTCATGTATGCACTTAGCAGGCCTACTGCTTTTTGAGGTTCAAAATAATCTACGTCGTACCCCTTGGTGGCCATATAAGCAGGTGCCTCGGGTGCACCGTGGCTGGCTGTAATCATGAATAATACATTCTCTTTGCCAATTTCATTTTCTATAAAATCTGTAAAGTGCGCCAAGTCAGCATCTAGCTGCAAGTATGCTTCTTGCATTTCGAGGCTCGATGGGCTGAACTTTTGCAACATGGCTGCGGTGCTCGAGAAACTTACCCAAAGCAAATCCGGGGTTTCGTCTTTCCCCAGGTTTTCACCCAAAATGGCAGCTATAGCCAAATCTTTTGTATAGGTATTGCCAAAAATGGTCGACTCGAGCAGGGAGTAATCTCCTCTTTCTTTTTTCATTTCTACCAAATTGTATGGAAAAACTTTATTGTTGCGCCCATACCCAAGTTCGTAAGGCGTATCGTCGGGCAAGCTTTCGGTATACTGTTCTATATGTATAGAGGTAGTCCACTGGCGGTTTAGGTACAGGTCGGCAAATCCTTTGTTGTTAAATTCATCTACCCATGCAGGCAGGCTTGATGTGAAATATGAACTGCTAATCCAGTTCCCGTTTTCTTTGTTTACCCAATACACCCCGGTAGCTATATGCCCTGCCATGAGCACTGCCGACGAAGGGTTTTGAGCTATGCTTATTACTTTCGACTGATTGAGTGTGCTCAGCATCAGTTCATCGCCTATTGTGCTGGATAATAATAATATAGGGGAGCGTTTGCCGGCATTTCCACCAGAGCCAACGGTAGAGTAGTTTCCGTCCTCAGTGCTATTTATTTCCTTGTTTTTTAGTCGGTTGAACCATTTATCGGCAATTATTCCATGGCTCGATGGCGATGTGCCTGTGCTCAGGCTGGCATGATTGGACGAGGCGCTATGGTAGAGTTGCGGATAAGTAGCATCTCTGCAAAACGCTCCTTTATATATCAATTTTTTAAATCCATTCTCCGAATATTTATTCCAATACCTTTGTATCGCCTCGTACCTCATACCATCTACTACTATGGCTACTATGAGTTTAGGCCGTTCAGGCGGGTATTTTTTTTGCGAAAAAACATACAAAGGTGCTACTGACAAAACTGCCAGAAAGAGGCTGAATAATATTTTGTGCATAAATAAATTAGTGCTTTACTATAAATTTGAAATTCCGGACAGCCGATTGTGTGATTAATTTACCCATATAAATACCATCTTTCAAATGATTGGTTTTTATGTAAATATGGTTCCCGTTTATTTGATATTCTGCTTGCATTGTCATACCTGCTGCATTATATAAATGCAATTTCTGTATGTTTTCATTTTCGGGCATGGTACCAAATACATAATCTTGTGCCGGATTGGGGTATATATTGAGTTGGTTTTCAATTTTATCAGTAGAATCGAGTAGTATAACCCGCATGAGTATGGTTACCACCCTGCAATTGCCGGGTAAGTCGCACACAGTCATCAGGAGTGTATCTGTACCTAAAAACCCGTTGTTTGGGGTATACTGTATGCAAAAGGTAGAATTTTTGGCTGTAGTAGCAGTGCCATTCTTGCCCACTACTTGTTTTATATAAATATTCTCATTTTCGAAATCAATGATAGAATTGCAAAAACGTCCGGGAGTATTTTGGAGGGTAGTGTAGTGCAATGTATCGGTAATGTAACCAGCAGTATCAGATGCAAAGGGAGCATTGTTGCCGGCTTGCAAATCTATATTCAACTCATTATGTGTCCAATTGCTGAATTGTGTGTTTATAACTTGGGCTAAGAAACCGGGCTTGTATACTGCCAATTGGTATTTGCCGGGCAAAAGTGGCCTCATAAAGTAGCCATTGGCATCAGTATAAACCCAAGAGTTGAGGGTATCGGCGTTTGGTAGTTTTACAAGTACATCTGCCAAAGCTTGTCCGTTTTGGGCATTACGCACAATACCGGTGACCCCTTTGTTTGCAGCGAGCATGAAATTGAGGAAAGAACGGTAATTGTAGTCCCAGAAAAGTGGAAGTTGGTCGGCTGGCAACAGTTTTGTGTTGCTTATTTCAATAGTCACCTCGCGCGAATGGCAAAAAAAGGTACTATAGTCCTGTCTGCCACCGGCTACTGAGTACCAGTCGTATCCATTGGTTATGCCATCATCGTATCCCAAATAATTGAGTGCATCTTGGGTTTGCGATGTATCCGCATATTCGTGGCAAACATGCTGAAACCATGCATCCTCGGGATGTCGGGCATAATAGGTATCCCAAGGATAATTTAGTACTTCGGTGCCTCCATGAAAATTGGCAGACATGGTGAAATTTCGTTTCTGCATATAGTCCATCATGTCGAGCGTTTCTGTTTGCCAAGCATTCCCATCTGGATGGTCACCATCTTCGGGGTCTTTGAAATTGCGGTTTATGTCAATGCCGTAAAAATTTCCACGTGTGGCTCCATATAGCGAAGTGTCTGAAAGACGATAAGTACCATCTGGGTTTGAAAGCGGATTTATCCACACTTCCATATTGTTGAGTATTTCGGTAGCCCGCGGGTCGGTATTATAATTTTTAAGCAGGAAATCTATAAGCCTGAGCATAAGTACGTAGCCAGTGGTTTCGTCGCCATGCATACTGCTGGTGTAAAAAAACTCAGTTTCAGCTTCGTCCAGCGCTGCATAGTCCGAAATTTTGAGTGCAAGTATCAATTTTCCGGTGTTGCTGGTGCCTATGGTATCCAGTTTGCAAAGTGTGGGGTAATCGTCAGCCCATTTTTGCATCATTTGCAAGTACAGGGCGTAGGTTGGGTATGCATTCCAGTCTGCCATCTGGCTGGCTTCGTAGGCCATGGTGGGGCGTGAGAGCATGCCGGGGCTGGTAAGTAATTTGTACTCGAAATGGTGGTTGCGCAACCACTCGAAACCTGCAGGATTCACATATACGGTGGCAGTTTGCGTATGGGGGTTGTATTTATCTACCGACAGATGTTTGTATATCTTACTCATTTCCCCTGGCGAAACATTTGGAAGTAAAATGTATGCTTCTCCGTTCAATTTCAGTTGTTTTGCAACCAGAAGACTGTCCTGAGCCATACCATTAGCTATCAGGAAACTAAAAAAACAAGCAAGGATAATACCGCGCAACATACGCAAATTTGTATTTTATTAAAGAAAAAATATGCCGTTCTTACACGTTGAAGCGTATGTGGAGTATATCCCCGTCGTCTACAATATAGTTTTTACCTTCAATGTAGAATTTTCCGGCAGCTTTGCATGCAGCTTCAGTTTTGAGGGCTATATAGTCATTGTATTTCATCACTTCTGCACGTATGAAACCACGCTCAAGGTCGGAGTGAATGGCACCTGCAGCCTGTGGGGCAGTAGCACCTTTTTTGATTGTCCATGCGCGTATTTCTTTAGGGCCAACGGTGAAAAAGGTTTCGAGGTTGAGCATAGAATAAGCAGCCCTGAGAAGCTTGTTTACTCCTGGTTCTACCAGTCCGGCATCTGCCAGAAATGCTTCGCGGTCGGCAGCTTCTTCCAGTTCGGCAATTTCCTCTTCCAGCTGAGCAGCTATCACAAGTATCTCTACTTTCTGACCTTTCAGGTATTCGGTAACTTTTTCGACATATTTGTTTCCTTTTGCGGCAGAAGCTGAGTCAACGTTACAAACATACATCACAGGCTTATCTGTAAGTAGAAACAAATCTGCTCCGTGCTTTTTGTCTTCGTCGCTTAGTTCTATGGTACGTATGTTCTGGAAATTTTCCAGGTGATTTCTGAACTTTTCCATCACTTCCAAGCCGTGCTTGGCTTCTTTTTCGCCTGCTTTTATAAGTTTATTGAGGCGCTGTATTTTTTTCTCAACAGATTCAAGGTCTTTTACTTGCAGCTCAAAATCAAGTATTTCTATATCACGTACCGGATCCACAGAGCCTTCGATGTGCGAGAGGTTGGGATCGTCGAAACAACGCACCACATGTATGATGGCATCGGTGTTTCTGAGGTCGCCCAGAAACTTATTTCCTACACCTTCGCCTTTGCTTGAGCCTTTAGCCAAACCCGGTAGGTCTACAATCTCAACAGTAGTGGGTATGATACGCTCGGTGGGCTGACATTTTTCAAGTTCGTACAGACGCCAGTCCGGAACATCCACTTTACCGATATTGGATTTGGAGGTGCTGAAAGCAAAATTGCTGGTTTCAGCTTTTGTTTCAGAAAAACAATTAAAAATAGTAGTTTTACCTATGTTGGTAAGCCCTACTATGCCGCATTGTAATGCCATATTGTATGTTGGTTATATATTTTTTGCAAAAATAATGGAATAATTGAAAGCGGCCAATAATGATAAAGCAGCAATGCTAACAAAATGGCACATTAAGAATAATTTAAGTTTTACATGTTTCTTTCCTCGAAAAGGGTGCGAATATAATCGAGCAAAAGAGGCAGATCGTTGGGGTTAATACTGTGCGAAAGCAAAAGTTCTGAATCGGTTTTGAACTCCTCGAGAAAAGTTTCGAAATCTGAATGATTGATTTCGATGCTTTTTAGGTAAAATTCAGCAGCCTTTTCAAGTTTTTTCTCACAAAAGAACACATGCCCCCGGTTTAGGTAGTCGTGATAGTTTTGTTCGGTTGCCATGATGCGTTCCATATATTTATGTGCGTCTGCAAATTTCCCTTTTACTAGATAACACCAAGCTATGGGGCGCCATACTTTGCTGTTTTTGGGGTCGAGGTATGCTACTTTAGTATAGGTTTGCAATGCCTCGTCGTATTGTTTCAAATCGAGCAAGCATCTTGCTATATTTGCTTGCAAATCAAGATTTTCGGTTTCAGTTTTGAGTACCTGATAGTAGTAATTAAGTGCTTTTTCGGGCTCGCGAAGTTTCTGGTAGCAAAAGCCAATTTTTTTATTGTTCCAGTTTTTGTTTTGGTCAAATAAATCGGCCTTCAGATAACACTCTAAAGCCATTTGGTAATTTTTGATTTTTTGGTAAGAATACCCGAGTTTCTGAAAAATTTCGTATTCTTTGTAATCGGATACAATCTTATTCATGATTTCAACCACACGGTCGTAGTTTTTTTGCTCTAAGTAGTACTCGCTTATTTTTCTAAGCGACTCTTTGCCAGTGACTAATACTTCAAAAACGGGAGAATTAAATATATCGAGTTGTAAATCAAATATATCTATAAAAATGGTACGATTGGGGTAAATTTTATAAAACCTGTAGAGGTCTTGAATATATTGTGTGAAAATATAGCGGTCGTTTATTGCAGGGTTGGTTATTTTATCATCTTCCGCCAGTTGGTTCATCTCTTCGATCTCAGATTTGAAAAGACTTATTATTGCATTTCGTCTGAATGATTCCATCGATTCTATATTGAAACAGAAGGAATACTTGTCGGAATTGCAAATAAAAGGCACTTTTTCGAGCGAATTGATCATGGTGATGGCCTCGTCCCGCAGATTTAGCCGTTGGAGCATTTCCTGCAAGTGTGCATTGTTGTGCACAAACGGTATAAACCAGTTAGGCATTAGATTGAAGAAAGAGAAATTTTTAAGCATTGAAAATGTACCCATAAAAATATCTTCTCCTTCCATTTGCATATTGGAAAGTTTGCCCATTTTTTCTGCTAAATCCGGTGATTCTTCTATAAATTTCATCCATTCAGGATTTGAGTCATCTAGCGAGTCTTTGCCTACAATATTATCTAAATCAAGCTTTTCTGAAAGTTTAGAACTTATTTTTGAAACTTCGCTTATGATTTCGTCCTTTACCTGCTTGGTAATTTTTTCAGTGTCTTTTGATTTAATGAACTGAATAGTAATTTGCTCCACAAACTTATCCATATGCTTGCTTTGCAGGCGCTGGAGTTTTTTGAGCAATTCAGGGTACAACGACAGGCGGTTGCTATACTTGTACAATACAATTACCAAACCCACCAAAGCCCTGTGCCACACCTGATTCTGTTTTCTTTCTATGGCTTTGTGCAGAAGCTCGATCTTGTGTAAATCGAAAATACGAATGGCCGATAGTGTAAGGGCACTTACAATTAGACTCTTGTGGCTCCAGTGTATATTTTCGTTGTCCAGAATACTAAGCAGCAAATCAGATTCTGTATCTGTGTATCTGTCGGTTATCCAGAAGTAATAGAAAAGCGATTGCTCCGGATTATCTGATTGAGATATGTGAGGCCGTTCTGCTGCTGCTTTGCCTGTAGAGGCTAAATCAGCAATTAGCTTTTGCAAATAATCCGGGGTTATTTTTTGAATTTGCTCCCGTATTTGCCGCATTTGGTAATTGGGTATTTCAGTACTGTTCATCAGTACATTCATTTTCAGCTCATCGGCAAGCGAAATGATATCCAGTTGTAGTTTATGATAAATCTTCTCGCGGTCGGGATCTTCTATGCCTTTTATTGTATAATTTACCAAATAGGTATAGGTAGCCTGAAGCTCCTCTTTTTGAGTGATGAAATTGAAGTTATAGCTATATTCGAATATGTTTTCCAAATGATTGAAAGCGCTTTTCAATTCTCTGTTTACCACCAAATTGCTTATCTGGTTTATTTTATCTTCTAGTTTCTCTCTGGTCATATTGCGGTATATTATATCACCACTTGCTATAAGCACGGGTTAAATAGAATGCATAAAAACTGCTACAAAATTACAATTTAAAGTTCAAATAAGATCATTCAATTTTGAACTCAGATTAAGTATTCAGATTTGTGAAAACTATTTTCCTTACATATAACTATTGTTGCAATATATTTATAGCTAAATTTGCAGTTTATTTTTTGTACCAAAACAGGTGTTATGCCCATTCAGATAGAAAAAGTACCCGACGATTTCCTCCAAAGCCACGGCCAGAAGCCGCAATCTTGTTTCAACTACGACAATGAAGAAATCAGAGACCACCATATTTCCACCATCATAGACCGATATACTGGCTATGCCGAAGGGCTTGTATTTGTGAAGTTTGATGCCATGCGTAAAAGGGCCTTGTATTATTTGCAAATGGAAATGATAAAGGAAATGGAAGCATATCTGGGTTGCAAAATACGAAACAAAAAACAACTGGTGAGGCAGGTGCATCTCTTGCATTTTGCCCGCAAACTCGCTGGTGCTCAATTTTTCAACCGTCTCATCTTTTTTTTCATATTGCCTCAGAATCCGGCGGCATCTACCTATGCTCTGGGGTATATGCTCAAGGAGTACATGATCAATAGTAAATTGGGTGTGATTGAAATTCCCGAATCAGAATTGTTTGATCAATATCTTTCGCGCTACGATCAGGGTATGTTGTACCTGAAAGAAAGATGGTTGTAATGCCTTACTGGAAATCGAGCACGCCCAACAAATGCAGGGCGAATAAGAGCATGACCACAATAAGTACCCACCGAACAAAGCCAGGACCCCGTTTCAGTGCAAATATGGAAGCCACTATACCACCTATCAGGTTGCCTATGGCGCTTATGAGTCCCATGGCGTAGTCTACATGGTCGTTGAGCATAAATACTGCTAACGCAAACGGGCTGTATATGAATACTGTATACACTTTTATGCCATTCGCATTTACCAAATCGTAGCCCGAAACGAGCACTAAGGCAGCCATGAGGAATATACCTACGCCTATGTGTATAAAACCACCGTACATACCTATTGCAAAGTATAGCAGGTAGTGCCACCATTTGGGAGGTACATTGCGCGAGGAAGCGTGCCCTTCGAGCCAGCGCTCGGGTTTGTAAAATACTATGCCCAGCATGATGAACATGAGTACAGCTACTATTTTTTCAAATATCTCTTTATCAATACTCACCGCTATTTGTGCCCCTAGTATAGAGCCCAATGTGATGGGAATGGCCAGCAGGGTGCCTTTTTTCAGATCCAAAGCCCCGCCTTTTTTGAAAAAATAGGATGCAGCCAGTGTCTGCATGATCACTCCAAGACGGGTAGTCCCGTTGGCAATGGGGGCTGGCAAACCCAGCAGTATGAAAATGGAATACCCTATGACAGTGCCCGAACCCGCAAAAGTATTGATAACCCCTACTAAAAACCCAGATACTACCAACAGTGTAATAACCTGCCACGAAAAAATACTGAGTCCTTCAAAGTAGACGTGTATCATGAATTTTGTTCTTTAAGACGATGACAAATAGGGATTAAAATAAAAAAACTTTTCGGGTTGATTTACTCACTTCCCGAAAAGCTTTTATTCTGAAAGGAAATCGAATGAATCAGATAGATTCAGTTTCTACAACCTTTGCCAATACATCGGCATAGGGTAGAATCAAATATTTTCTGCCTTCGAACTCAGTTTCGGTACCTGCAAATTTTTTGTAAATCACAGTATCACCAACCTGAACTTCAGCGTTTTCAATTTTAGCCACACCTACTACTTTGCCCATGGCTTGTTTTTCGCGGGCAGAATCAGGAATAATAAGACCTGAAGCGGTTTTATATTCTTTATTTTCAGTGGTAATGTCTACCAGTACATGCTGGTTGATGGGTTGTAATTCTTTCATTGTATTATCGTTTTTATTGTTTCGTGAAAAATGGAATGCAAATGTAAATCATTCTGCGTGCAAGCCCAAAAGTTCGTCTATTCGTTTTTTATCAAAACCCACAATCATTTGTCCGTTTATGTCTGTTTGCGGAACGCCTTGTTGCCCTGTGCGGCGCACCATTTCTTCTGCTGCACGTATGTCTTTAGATACATCTACATCGCGGTACGGATAATTATTCTTGCGCAGATAGCTTTTCATGTTGTTGCAATGTACACAGCCAGGGGTAGAGTATATGGTTACAGATTTGAAAGATTTGCCTTCCGGCATATTGGCTACAAAAACAGCGTTTTGAAGCAAATTTGCAAAGAAACCGGCCTCATGGCAGCCTTTGGTAAGTCCGGAAAGTTCAGCATCCTTGAACTCCAACAAAGTTGGGACACTGCTGACTCCGTATACCGTGTGAACATCACGAACCGTATTTACATCTACCACATAAGTTACTATGCTTTGCGCATCCTCAGTGGCTTTTGCAAAATTGCCCAGTGCGCACTCGCTGCTCTCAGAACCGGATTTGTATAAAAGTACAAAACTGCGTTTTTGCTTTGCAAGCACTTCGCTCAATTCTGTATTTGAATGTATGTTTACAGGCTTCATAAATTTTTCAGATTTTGAAACCTGTATTCACATAAAATATGCCACATATGTATATAGTTGCATTTAAGCCTTTACTTAAGCAATTCTGTCAGGTGTCCACGTAAATGTAAAGTATTTGTTCATGGGTATATTTCCCATAAAATCAATGGTTTTGTTTATGTAATGGTACATCACTACATCGTCGGTTACCATTGGCAATATGGCCCTATAGCCTGACAAAATTTCCTCAAGTATGGGTGAAGTTTTGAGCGGGCGACGGAATTCGATGGCTTGAGCAGCATTGAGCCATTCTACGGCCAGTATTTTCTCCAGATTCGAGGTCATTTTCAGCAAGCGTGTAGCGGCGTTTCCACCCATACTTACATGGTCTTCCTGCTCGTTGGACGATGGAATAGAATCTACCGATGCAGGTGTAGCCAGTTGTTTGTTTTGGCTTACAATGGCTGCAGCAGCATATTGCGGAATCATGAAACCACTGTTGAGGCCAGAATTGGCAGTAAGGAACTCGGGCAAATCGCGCCATCCGGAAATGAGGCGGTACACCCTGCGCTCAGATATGCTGCCGAGCTCGGCTATGGCTATGGCCATAAAATCGTAGGTAATGGCCAGTGGCTGCCCGTGAAAGTTCCCTCCGGAAACGATGAGGTCTTCATCGGGGAAAATGGTAGGATTGTCGGTCACTGAATTTATTTCGGTAAGAATCACTTGTGTAGCATATGAAATGGCATCTTTGGATGCTCCATGTACCTGAGGTATGCACCTGAAAGAGTAGGGGTCTTGTACATGTTTCTTTGGTTGTTTCAGAAGCTCGCTTCCTGTGAGTAAGTGCCTGAAAGTAAATCCGGTGTCTTGCTGTCCGGCATGGGGGCGTATTTGGTGCAGATTGTCGTTGAAGGGCTCTATGCGACCATTGAAAGCATCGAGCGAGAGTGAGCCTGCAAGGTCAGCCAAGCGGGCTATGCGCATGGCACTCAGCAGTGCTACCACACCATGTGCGCTCATGAACTGTGTTCCATTAAGAAGCGCCAAACCTTCTTTCGATTGCAATTTTATTGGATTCCAGCCCATTTTATTCAGCAATTCAGTACTAGGCATAAGTTGGCCTTCGTAGCGTACTTCGCCTTCGCCTATGAGGGGGAGAAACAAGTGAGCCAATGGAGCCAAATCGCCACTTGCACCCAATGAACCAAGCTGATACACCACAGGCAGCACATCGTGATTATACATGTCTACAATCCGTTCTACGGTTTGCAGCGATACACCCGAAAAGCCTTTTGACAATGCATGCGCCTTGAGGAAAAGCATAAGCCGCACCACAGCCGGACTCACTTCGTCGCCCAAACCACAAGCGTGCGATTTTACAAGGTTTTCCTGCAAGGTAGTAAGCTGGTCGAGCGAAATGGTCCTGTCGTGCAAAGCACCAAAACCGGTGGTAACCCCATAAATAGGCTCGGTGATGTTTTGCATTTTGGCATCCAGATAGTTTCTACACTTGATGATGCGTTGCTTCGCTTCTTCAGAAAGCACCAACTGCACATTTCCTTTCAGTATTTGTTCTATTTCTTGCAATCCAACCGGATTTGGGGCGATGTAAAATATTGGCTTCATATTCTGTATGTTATTTTCTGCTGATGTGTACAGGCAAACCACGGCTAGGGTGGCTGTCTGAATTTGGGCACAAATGTACGTTACAATTCTGCATCCCGAAATCGTTGGAAAACTGTTTTACATCATAAAAAGCAACAAAGTGAGGCAAGCCATTATTAGATGAAATCCGATGTACAGGCTCTCGTCAAACCTGATTTCAGTTTTCACGAGGGTAAAAATGGGGAATGCTGCTAGTTTGCTTATACTTTATTCTTCATCACTATTATCATCTATTGCCATGTCTGCTAATCTTTTTCTATTTAGCTCAATGACTAGATGGAGCCTGGTTTTTAGCAGTTGTTTGTCGGGCAGTTCGGTAAGGTATTCGGCTACCTTTATGCCCGATTTTTCGAGTTGCAACAGCTCTACTTGCTCACTTCGGCTTTCGGCACAAAGTATAAGCCCCAAGGGCGTTTCTTCGCCTTGTTGCATTTCATGTTTTTCAAGCCAACGCAGGTAAAGTTCCATTTGTCCTTTGTAGGCTGCTTTAAATTTTCCCAGTTTCAGTTCTATGGCAACCAGGCGTTTTAGTTTGCGGTGGAAAAACAGCAGGTCGAGGTGGTAGTCTTCGCCATCGATAATCATTCGTTTTTGGCGTTCCACAAAGGTAAAACCTGCGCCCAATTCCATAATAAACTGTTCCAATTCGCGCAGAATGGAATCTTCAAGGCTTTTTTCGGAATAGGTATCTTTCAAACCGGCAAAGTCGAGGAAATACGGGCTTTTGAATACAAGGTCTGGACTTAAAACGCCTGTATCTTTGAATGCCGCAAGTTCTTGTTTAATCAATTCCTCCGGCTTTTGGCTCAAAGCTGTTCTCTCAAACAACATCCCATCAATTTTTTTCTGCAGGGTTTGCACGTTCCACTTTTCATGCAAACACATTTGTATATAAAAATCTCGCTGCAATTCATCTTTTAAAGGAATTAGCAATTTAAAATGCGACCATGACAATTGTCGCCACAACGTAGCGACAATTTGCTCATCATTGAAAATGTTGGCAAATTGCATCATTCGCCGAAGGTTTTTTTCTTCAAAACTTTTACCGTATTGTTGTGTTAAATGTTGGGCTGCCGAAGACACAATTTTTTTACCATACTCTGCACGTTTATTTTCAAGTAAGTCGATGTTTAATCGTTTTCCTATTTGCCAATATGTATAAGTAATACTTGTATTTACTGCAATTGAAAGTTGTTTTTTGCTTTGTTCAATCAAGCCAACCAAGTCGGTTATTAGTGTATTGTTTATATTTTCAATTTCCATAAAGATTCTGTTTTAGCAGGGTGTACGAATTCCGTATACTCACTATGGCTTATTTAGTATGTAATGGTCGCCAAAGGCATGCTAATTTAATAAGTTTTATTCATTGACAATTGGAATACACTCGAAGAATTTGTCCTATTGCTTCGCATTTGGGCACAAATGTACGTTACAATTCTGCATCCCGAAATCGTTGGAAAACTGTTTTACATCATAAAAAGCAACAAAGTGTGGCGAACCATTATTTGGTTGATAACCCATGTGCAGGCTCTCGTCAAACCTGATTTCAGTTTTTTCAGTCTTAAAAGCCCTTATGAAAATTTTTAAGATAACTTCGAAATCATAAATAATATCCAATAGAAATTTCATTAGTTCTATTTTTTTTAATCAAACGAGGAGCTAAAAATGTTGTCAGTTAGTTTTAGGTTCATGAAATTTAGTTTTTTGCAAACGTTTGATATTTTTAGCAATAAAAAGGATACAAAATCTTTATGAGAAACCCATTTTTTACCCTTGTAAAGTTGTTGATTTTAAAATTATATTTTATATATGTCAGATAAACAGGATCTTGAAACTTCATTTTGTCATTTTTTAAAAACTCATTTTTTCTGCAATGATGTAGTATTGATGTACTGTTTAATTGTATGAAATTCAATATTTTTAATTAATATTGTTATTGAGTGATTGAATCTAATCTTTCACCTAAAAAAAATATAACATGAAAAATTTTACCATAGCATTATTGATGCTATTTATGGCATCGTTTGGGTTTGCCCAAAATCCAATAAATTTTGAAACGGGAGGCTTGGGAGCCGACTGGACATGGACCACTGCCGAAAACGGCACAAATCCTGCATTGGAAATAGTGGATAACCCATTTAAAACTGGCATCAATACATCTGATAAAGTAGCCAAATTTACTGCTTTGCAAGCCGGACAGCAATGGGCATTGTGTCATTCGAGTAACTTGGGCTCGCTTACTTTCACCGCCGACAATAGCAAAGTCAAAATTTGGGTTTACAAAACCGTAATCAGCGATTTTGGGTTAAAATTTGAAGCACCCGGTGTAAATAAAGAGATTAAAGTTGCTAACACCAAAATTAATGAATGGGAGGAACTCACTTTCGATTTTTCATCGGTTATTGGTATTACATACACTACTGTAGTTGTGATTCCCGATTTTACAGCCCGTGCTGCCGATAATGTAATTTATTTCGATAATATTACATTCAATGCCGGTACTGTAATTACTCCGGTTGAACTAAAAACCATAGATTTTGAAACACCTGGTGTAGGTGCTGACTGGACATGGACTATGGCTGAAAACGGTACAAATCCTCCATTAGAGATGGTTGATAATCCATTTAAAACGGGCATAAACACTTCTGCGAAAGTAGCTAAATTTACTGCCACAGATGCAGGACAAGATTGGGCTTTGTGTTTTTCAGACGGTATAGGCACTTTTAAATTAGATGACAAAAACAGCATAGTAAAAGTGATGGTATACAAAACCGTAATCAGTGATTTTGCTGTAAAATTTGAAGGTGGTAGCCCAGCAAAAGAAATTAAAGTGGCGAACACTAAAATTAACGAGTGGGAAGAAATAACAATCGATTTTTCTTCAGTGAAAGGCAGTACATATGACAAAATTGTGTTAATTCCCGATTTTGGTGCTCGTACAGCTGACAATGTGGTGCTTATTGATAATATCAGTTTCAACGCACCTGCTCCCGTTTCGAATGAACTTAAAACCATAGATTTTGAAACCGCTGGCGTTGGTGCCGATTGGACATGGACTGTTGGTGAAAACGGAACCGACCCAGCGTTGGAAATAGTTGACAATCCCTCTAAAACCGGAATAAACACTACCGATAAGGTTGCAAAGTTTACAGCTTTACAAGCCGGACAGATGTGGGCATTGTTTTTTTCAACCAATATTGGTGCTTTCAAATTCGACGACAAAACCAGCTTTGTAAAAGTAATGGTATACAAAACCGTTATAAGCGACGTAGCAATCAAATTTGAAGGTGGAAGTGGTGCAAAAGAAATTAAAGTACCGAATACCAAGATAAACGAGTGGGAGGAACTGACTTTCGATTTCTCATCTGTAATTGGAACCACATACGACAAAATTGTGATTATCCCCGATTTTGCATCACGTACTGCAGACAATGTGGTGCTTATTGATAATATCAGTTTCAACGAGCCAACACCCATTGTGAATGATTTGAAAACCATCGATTTTGAAGCCGGTGGTGTTGGTGCTGATTGGACTTGGACAGTTGACCAGAATGGTGATAATCCTGCCCTTACTTTTGTTGCCAATCCTGCTAAAGCTGGCATAAATACTTCTGAAAAAGTAGCCATGTTTACCGCCAAAGATGCGGGACAAGATTGGGCATTGTTCCATTCTGCCGACATTAAAGCATTTGTGTTTGACGAAACAAATTGTTTTGTTAAAGTGATGGTTTATAAAACCGTTATAAGCAATGTGGGCGTGAAATTTGAAGGTAGCAGTGATGCAAAGGAAATTCTGGTTGCTAATACAAAAGTGAATGAATGGGAAGAATTGATATTCGATTTTTCAGGTGTTAAAGGGAATTCTTATAACAGAATTGTAGTTATTCCTGATTTTGCAGCACGTAGCACCGACAATGTTGTTTACCTGGACAATATTAGTTTCAATGCTCCTGCACCAGTTGTAAATCCTCTTAAAACCGTAGATTTTGAAACCGGTGGAGTAGGTGCTGATTGGGTTTGGACTGTTGCCGCAAACGGCGATAACCCTGCTGTAACCGTTGTTACCAATCCGTCTAAAACAGGAATTAATACTTCTGAAAAAGTAGCTATGTTCACCGCCAAAGATGCTGGTGACGATTGGGCGTTGTTCCATTCAGGCGATATTCAAACATTTGTTTTCGACGAAACCAATTGTTTTGTTAGAATTATGGTACATAAAACCGTACTTAGCGATGTAGGATTGAAATTTGAAGGAAGCAGTGCAGCTTTAGAGTTAAAAGTAAAAAATACCAAAGTAAACGAGTGGGAAGAAATTGTATTCGATTTCTCTTCTGTAAAAGGCAATTCTTACAACCGAATTGTAATAATTCCTGATTTTGCTGCTCGTAGCACCGATAATGTTATTTATTTGGATAACATCAGTTTTGGAACTGCACCTGTAGCTAAAAGCAATGATGCTACGCTCAAAGAACTAAAAGTAGACGGAACAGCTGTTGCAGGATTTAGTGCTGCTACACTTACCTACAATATGGAACTTGCTGCCGGTACTACAACCGTACCTACAGTTACCGCTATGGCAAACCATGATAAAGCTTCAGTTCTGGTTACACCTGCAACTGCTTTGCCTGGTGCTACTACTATTTTGGTAACAGCCGAAGATGGTACAACCCAGACATACACCATCAATTTTACTGTAGCTGTGCCAAAGAGCAACGACGCTACCCTGAGTGCACTTACAGTAAACGGAACATCAGTGGATAATTTCAGCGCAAGTACACTTACTTATGCTGTTAAACTTCCTGTTGGTACTACTGCTGTTCCTACTGTTGTAGCTACCGCAAATGATGCCAAGGCAACGGTAAATATTACTTACCCTACTGCATTGCCTGGCACAGTTACCATATTGGTTACAGCAGAAGATGGTTCTACTAAAACTTACACCATAGAACTTACTGTTACTCCTACTTCAGTTGCCAATAATTATGCAGATTTGATAAAAATGTATTCTGCCGAAAAATTGGTTTACATGGAGTTTCCATCTGAATTGCAAAACGGTAATGTTGAAATAATGGATGCTACCGGAAGAGTCATTCTGAAAGGTAAAATTCAGGCAACTGCTCAACAATTTGAAGTAAAAACTTCCGGAATTGTGATTGTACGCATAACCGATAGCAACAACAATTCTGTGAAGAATACAAAATTGTACGTGAAATAATTTCTTTAAGTAGTTAAAAATAAACTGCTTAAAATTTTTACTCTCTGATATAAAAGTAGATTTTCCGGATTGTAAAAGATCTGGAAAATCTTACTTTTTTATACGGTATCTAAAGTTCTTCCTCCTTCTAAACCACCCATTATTTGGGGAAATAAAATTACTACGATGATTAAAAATTCCATTGTGTTATCGGTGTTGTTGGTGATGCTGACCATACACTCCTTCGCGCAAATAGTTCCGGTGGGCAGCGGTGGCTACACTACAGTTTTTCCGGGAGTAGATGCCGCCAACCGAAATTCCTACCCGGGCGGAACGCCCCAACTGAGCGGAAAAGCGCTAGGCAGACCGGTACCTACCAACGATTGGTGGTCGAAATTGATAAAAGAAAACCATGCCGATAACCTGTTTAACTATCCATTGGCATTGCGTACTGTAAATAAAGGCTTGGTGGTAAACTATGTAGTTCCCACATCGGGAGCCAATGGCAGCAGCCAACCCATGGGGCCCGACGAACCCATAGTGGTGGGAGTTACCGGCCTGGATGCAGCTAAAGCCACTGCATCCGATTATTCGGACTGGACTGTGAGCATAAACTGGACAAACAGCACCCATAATTTTACTGCTACAGTGGGTATAGGCATGCCTTTTTTGTACTTCACCAAAGCCGATGCCGATGTAGCGCAAATTGTAGTAAATGCCGGAACTGTGCAGATTGTAAACGAAATGCTTATTATAACCAATTCGCAGCAAGGCTCTGATTATGCAGTGTATGCACCTACCGGAAGTACATGGACACAAAACGGTACTACCTATACTTCCACTTTAAACAGTAAAAATTATTGGTCGATGGCTTTTATTCCGCCAACTGCTACGAGTATTTCTGCTGTGGCAGAGGAATATAAAAAGTTTGCATATGTTTTTCCTATCAACACCAAAGCCGATTGGACTTACAGTGAAACTACGGCTAAGCTCAACACTACTTTTACGGTAGAAACCGAGGTGAAAGAAGGCACAGAAACAAACGTATTGCTGGGCTT
>JAIFMY010000161.1:6265-8343 GCA_020048155.1 Bacteroidota bacterium | reverse complement strand
TACTCGTTGAATTTAAACCTACGATTCGGCAACCGAAATTCCTTATACTGATTATATATGCTCTTCAAAAATTCAACTTCCACCTTCATCTGTTTACATGTTTATTTTGTGTGCAATATCACCAAAAGCTTTAATGGCTAAATCGAAAAACACATCTTGAGGAATTTGAGCCACGTCAGTCACATCCTGTATAAAGCGGCGGTTTACTTTGGCTGCAAATGCAGGAGCTTTGAATCGTTTCATGATGGAGCTTACCTGTGTGCCTTCAATTTTCTTATCAGGTTTTACGGCCACATAAGCAGATATGAGCCCGGTTATGTTTTCGGCACCTGCCAGAATAAAATCGAAACGTGTTTTTCTTTGAATACTATTATCGATCACCCCCTCGGTATGCGCCAGAATGGCCTCAAACATTTCAGGCATATCATAGCCCTCGTTTCTGATAAGTTCTATGGTACGGTGGCCATGCAGGTGCCACTGCTCATTTATCACATCCATGTCCAAATCGTGCAACAAACCAGTGCGGCCATAAAAATCGGCATCTTCGCCCAGGTATTCAGCTATACGTCGCATTACGGCTTCGCTTTCCATCACATGGTAGCGCAAATACTGTGTTTGTAAGTATTTATCCAACAAGCCATAAGCTTCAGTAGTAGTAATAGTATTCTTCATTTTATTCGTTTAAAAACATTTCACCACCTGTTCAAAAGAAAAGGTAAAAATATACAAAGGCACCATTTCCACACAAAATTTCTTAAAAAGTAAACCTGTTGCCATTGACAAAAAAAATTAAGCTCTAAAACTACAATCTCAGGAACGGAGCTAAAAATTTTTAAATCGGAAAATTCAATCGATTTCAGAATGTTAAGCCCAAGAGACCAAAGAAGTAGAAATAATTTTATTTCGATGATAAAAAATAATTTTCAGAACATCAAAAAAAAAGTATTTTTGTACAGTTTATTAAAAAACAACATACAAAAAATCAACCTAATGTCTCAGAATATTGGCAAAATTATTCAGATAATTGGTCCGGTGGTTGACGTTAGTTTTGAGGGTGAAGGAATTTCGCTTCCTGAAATATATGAAGCCCTTGAAATAGAGCGTGAGAACGGACAATTATTAGTTGTAGAGGTACAACAGCACGTTGGCGAAAAAGCAATACGCGCTATAGCCATGGACTCGACCGACGGCCTTCAAAGAGGTATGAAAGTTCGTTCAACCGGAAATACTATATCTGTTCCCACCGGCGATCAGGTAAAAGGACGATTGCTGAATGTGACTGGAGATGCCATAGATGGAATTAGTAAGCTTTCGAGAGAAAAAAGCTACAGTATACATCAGGAGCCTCCAAAATTTGAAAACCTGAAAACTGACCCTGAAATTCTGTTTACAGGTATCAAAGTTATCGATTTGCTCGAACCTTACTCAAAAGGGGGTAAAATCGGTTTGTTTGGTGGTGCAGGTGTAGGTAAAACTGTTATCATACAAGAACTTATAAACAATATAGCCAAAGCTTATGCAGGTTTGTCAGTATTTGCAGGCGTAGGTGAGCGTACACGTGAAGGCAACGACTTGCTTCGCGAGATGCTCGAATCCGGCGTTATAAAATATGGCGACGAATTCCTGAAAGACATGGAACACGGCGGTTGGGACCTTTCGAAAGTGGACCTGGAAGAGATGAAAAACTCCAAAGTAACACTGGTGTTTGGTCAGATGAACGAACCACCGGGAGCACGTGCTCGCGTAGCCCTTACAGGTCTGTCGTTGGCTGAGTATTTCCGCGATGGCGATGGCAAAGGAAAAGGTAACGATATCTTGTTCTTCATGGACAATGTATTCCGTTTCACACAAGCAGGTTCAGAGGTATCGGCACTATTGGGTCGTATGCCTTCGGCGGTGGGTTACCAGCCTACACTTGCTACTGAGATGGGTGCCATGCAAGAGCGTATTACTTCTACCAAAAACGGTTCTATCACATCGGTACAAGCAGTATATGTGCCTGCCGATGACTTGACTGACCCTGCTCCTGCTACTACCTTCTCGCACTTAGATGCTACCACAGTACTTAACCGTAAAAT
>JAIFMY010000161.1:0-6205 GCA_020048155.1 Bacteroidota bacterium | reverse complement strand
TGCAACGTTACAACGAGCTTCAGGACATTATCGCCATTTTGGGTATGGAAGAGCTTTCGGAAGAAGACAAACTGGTGGTGCACAGAGCACGCCGTGTTCAGCGCTTCTTGTCGCAACCTTTCCATGTGGCTGAGCAGTTTACCAACATACCAGGTACTTTGGTTTCTATCGAAGATACCATCAAAGGTTTCAACATGATTATGGATGGTGCAGTGGATAAATATCCGGAATCGGCCTTCATGTTGGTAGGTAAAATAGAAGAAGCCATATCCAAAGGCGAAAAACTGCTTGCAGACTCATCGAACTAATTAACTTAGGTATATGAATTTAGAGATACTTTCACCAGAAAAGCATATATACAACGGAGAAATAAAGTTGATTCAACTTCCCGGTGTATCAGGCTCATTTGAGATACTCAAGCTATTCAGTACTTCGACATAAAAGGAGGAGTTGTGGAAGTGCTGCAAAACAAAATATCGTTACTCGTAGAGGCATAAATATTTGCCCCTGGCATACAAAATTTAAAAACCCGTTCGATAAGGACGGGTTTTTTGTTTTTGCGTGCATAATTTATGCAAACAGTAACGACTTTTGTTTATTTTTGTAGTAGCAGCAAAACAGTATAAAAATATCTTAGTAAATTCAATAAAAAGAAATGACAGAAGAGCAAAGAATTGAAATACTAAATAATGCCAAAGATTTTTTCAGAAGTGAAATTGTAACAAGCCATATTGAAGGTGCATGTGCGCGTGCAAGTAAATTATCAGAATATAATATAAATCCATTTCTGTTCAAATATTTAGCAAATTTTCTAACAGGCAATAACAATGCTGAAAGTATTGCAAAAGCTTTGGTTTTACCTAGAATACTTGGTTCGTCTATAAACACATCATTTGGAATGAAGGTCCAAAAATTAATAGGACAATTATTCCAAGGTTTAGGATCAACAACATCAGGGATAGACATTGAATTTATTGATGTGATAGATGGTAGACGAAAATATTGTCAATTAAAAGCAGGACCAAATACAATTAATCACGACGACGTAATAACTGTTATAAATCACTTTAATGGTGTTAGGAATTTAGCTAGAACTAATAACCTTAATATTGGAATAAATGATATGATTGTTGGTGTCATTTATGGTGAAGAAAGTGAATTGAGTTCACATTACAAAAAAATTTCTAACTCATATCCGGTTATAATTGGAAAGACATTTTGGTATAAACTTACTGGAAAAGAAAATTTCTATTTCAACCTAATTGATGCAATAGGAGATGTTGCATTAGAAGTAGATGGAAGCCGCATTGTAGAAAGTACTATTTCAAATCTAGCAATAGAAATCCAAGCAAAGTATTTTGAATAAAATACAATTATCTGATTTTCAAATTACATTGTAATAATTATTCAAAAATTTCACAATCGAATAACCAACTTCACGGCCTAAATTAACTGGAACCGCATTTCCTATTTGTTTATATTGTTGTGCAATTGAACCATAAAACTCCCAATCGTCTGGAAATGTTTGAATTCGAGCATATTCTCGGACTGTAAATGGGCGTGTTTCTTCTGGGTGACATCGTTCTGTTTGCTTTTGTGCTGGACTACAAGTTAAAGTTAGACAAGGTTCGTCCCAACCAATCCGCCGAGCAATGCCAGTTTTTCCGCCACCGAGATAAAAACTGCCACCCATAAATTCTTTTTGAATTTCAATTGGTAAATCGCGCCAATAGCCTTTTTGAGGAACTAATTTTAAAACATCGACTTTGCTTCTTGGGTATCTTGAGCCAGCTGATTTTGGGACTTCACAATCAAATAAATCGCCTTTTTTCAATGCATCAACAAGATTATATACTTTTTTATAGGGTTTTGGATATTCGTATTTTACATCAATGTCCTTTCTAATTCCTACTAAAATTAAACGTTCTCTTTTTTGTGGAACTTTATAGTTTATTGCTCTTAAAACTTGAATAGGGACAACATTATAACCAATTTCATCTAAAATAGAAATCATACCTTGCAATGTTCTTCCATTTTCGTGACTCAATAGTCCACGGACATTTTCACCAACGCAAATTGGAGGATTTACTTCTTTAACAACTCTTGCAAATTCATAAAATAATGTTCCTCTGGCATCTGCTAGACCTAATTTTTTACCTGCATAACTAAATGCCTGGCAGGGGAAACCACCAGTAACTACATCGATTTTATTATAATATTCAGTAAAACTAAAATTTTTTATGTCACCTTCGAGTACTTTCCAGTTTGGACGATTTTTTCGGAGAGTATTGCAAGCCCATTTATCAATTTCATTTAGTGCAACACATTTCAAACCCGATTTTTCAAGACCCACAGCTAAACCACCCGCACCAGCGAATAATTCTAAAACTGTGTAATCGTTATCCGCTTTTACGAAATTTGATTCAGTTTCTTTTTCAACTATAAAATCAGAAAATAATTCCAGTACCTGCTCTTTCGGATAAACACGATAATTACTCATAGGTTCACGAACCGCTAATAATTTCCCCTCTCTATCCCACCTTCTAAGGGTTTCTTTACTTTTGCCGATTAGTTCCGAAGCTTCAGACAATGATAAATACTCACTCATAACCATATTAATTAACCTTATACAATGGTTACAAATTTAAGACAAAAAATCTTTCTGCCAAAATTAATTTTAAGGTTCTTAATCGTGTGGATAATTCAATAAATAAGCTTGTATAAATTTTGTAATTTAAACTAAAAAAACTGAATATCTACAACATACAACTAACATTACGATGAGAATACATTACTTTTTAGTTAGTACAGGACTGTAAGGGAACATTCGTACAAGAAAGTTACCTGTACTTTTGAATATTTAAAAGATGTAGGATTCAGAATATTATAAAAATCCTTCCAACTTACCACACAAAATACCGTGGGGTACGATCCATATACTCTTTGTAGTCTTTTCCAAATTGTTTCAGCAGATGTTGTTCCTCCGCCAAAACGATGAAATGATTGAGATAAATATACAATAGCCAGAGCAAGAGCAGATACCAGTTGCGGGTAATGAGTATGCCCGAAAGCATGACTCCATATGTACTTACATACACCGGATGCCGAGAGATGCGATATAAGCCTGTGCTGGCAGGCAGGTGAATTTCGTTGATGGCAAAAAAGAAGATAGACGCCACAAAAAGCATAAGCATTACGAAATACAACATCTCGCTAAGCATCAGACTATATACATCAAAATAAATGCGACTAAAAGATAATAAAAGCAAAAATGCATAAAATGTAATGCCAGCCGCCAGGTTATAATTTTTCACAGCCGGAACGGCAGCAAAACGCTGCACTACATGCTTGGGGAAAATAAAAAACAATCCATGGCTAAATACCTGAAAAATAAGTACCAACCACCAGGCATATTCCCAACCATTCCAAACAGACGTGCCCATTAGTTCTCAGTTTCAGGTTTCCAGGTACTTAGCCTTATAAACTCAGGAAAAGCAAATGGCTTGAAAATGGATTTGTTCTTGAGTACCCTGAGGCACTCCTGAATTCCTTCTGTCAAACTTGGGTGAGGGAAAATGGTTTTTAGAATTTCATCGATACTGTTTTTTTCGTTCATCATATGCGCAATGGAAACGATGAAAGCTGAAGCCTGCGGACCACTGGCACGCATACCCAGGATACGATCCTCACCATCGTCGCTCACTATGATTTTGATAAAACCATTGGTGTTGCGCATGGCTATGGCTCTGTTTACAAGGGAATTCGAATAAACAGCCACTTTATACGCAACTTTACGTTTTTGTAATATTTTTTCGTTGAGCCCAACTGCCGCCACCTCAGGTTTAAAAAACATAAGGGTGGGCATATTGATATAGCCGAGCGGATGTATAATTTTGTTGTAAACCGCTTTGGTAGCGTACCTTCCCTGAATTTCAGCTACCGAATACAGTTGCGAAACACCGGTAATATCGCCGGCAGCGTATATATTTCCCGCACATTTTTCAGGGTCAAATCCACATGATTCGTTTATATTCAGATATCCACGACTATCAGGTTCAATACCCAGATTTTCGAGGCCCAAGTCTTCGGTATTTGGGTCGCGTCCAATAGAAATAAGTGTCACATCTACCTCTATCACCTTGCTGTGCCCATCGTCGTAGTCCAAAACTACTTCCAGACTTTCGGGCAGTTTGCGAATAGTACGCAGGTTGGCAGTATGGTGAATGATCACACCATTTTCCTCCAGATTTTTCGAAACAAAATCACTTACATCATCGTCTTCAAAAGGGATTACCTTGTGCTGGCGGTCAAGCAAGTGAACTTCAGTCTGTTTAAAATTGGAAAAAATAGCGGCAAACTCAGAGCCTATGATACCGGAACCAATGATCATAAGCCGTGCAGGAAAATTTTTAAGATTCAGGATACCGTCTGAATTCAGAATTCGCTCCTGATCTACCGGAATACCCGGATACTCTCGCGGGCGCGAACCTGTAGCGATCACAAATGCATCGGCACTTATGGTTTCTACATCGTCTGCACGGGAGATGCTGATGGTATTTTTATCCAGAAAACGTGCGTGCCCATATTTTAGCGTGAGACTATACGTTTTGCCATGCTCACGGGCGTAAGTTTCTATCTGCGACAAAATTTGGTATTGTTTAGACTTAGCACCATCCATTATAGCCTTGCGCACAGCCTGATAATCAACGACCAAGCCCGAAGCCCTGTAGCCCCGGTTTACGGTGGCAGCAACTGCGTAGTCCTGCGACAATTGCCACATGGTCTTAGAAGTGAGCGCACCATTCATGATACCGGCGCCTCCTATGTGAGCTTTTTCCACTATACATACATGCTTTCCGAAGTCGATGGCACGCATAGCAGCAGAAAAACCAGCCGGGCCTGAGCCTATAACTACCAAATCAAAATGTTCCATTTATGTCTTTGTTTTCTAAATTCAAATGTATAAAAACATTCAAGAAATATAAAGTACAGCACAAAACAAAAGTGAGGTAGATAAAATAAGATAGGGTTGGAAAAGTTAAATTCTGTTGAATGATTTGAACCTTGCGCGAAAACCACTTTACTTTGTAATAATATTATCTTAGAACATCCATATCATGAGTTTTCTTTTAAAAGTAATACTCTTTGTATTCATAGCTTATCATGCCATCAGGCTTTTGGCCAGGGCTTTGTTTCCGTTTATGTTTCGAGAAATGATTAAAAACATGAACAAGCAATCGTTCAACAATCAGCCAACCAACCGCAAGAAAGATGGTGAAGTAACCATCATAGATGATCAGAAAAATGAAAAAACCAAAAACAAGCAAAAAGGAGAATATACTGATTATGAAGAAATAAAATAATTGGCATTTTTCAACCATTTTGTTTCTAAGTAATAAGAAATGGGAATATTCCCGTGTTTTTTACGAGGTAGTTTATCGGCTTTGTTTTCGAGCATTTTAAAACCACGAATCAAACGCTCACGGGTGTATTGAGGTTCCAGAATTTCGTCTACATAACCACGGGCAGCTGCACTGTATGGATTGGCAAATCGTTCCTGATATTCCATCTCCTTCGCTTTAAGTACCGCTTGCGGATCGGCTGCTTCGGCTATTTCCTTCCTGAAAATAATCTCGCTGGCTCCTTTGGCACCCATTACAGCGATTTCGGCAGTAGGCCATGCAAAATTGAGGTCGGCACCTATGTGCTTAGAATTCATCACATCGTACGCTCCACCATATGCTTTGCGGGTGATGACGGTAATGCGCGGAACAGTAGCCTCTGAAAATGCGTACAACAATTTGGCACCATTGGTAATGATTGCATTCCACTCCTGATCGGTTCCCGGCAGAAAACCAGGCACATCTACAAGTACCAATAGAGGGATATTGAACGAATCGCAAAAACGAACAAAACGAGCTGCCTTGCGCGACGAATTGATATCGAGCACCCCTGCCAGAAATGCAGGTTGATTGGCCACTATACCAATATTGCGCCCTGCAAGGCGACCAAATCCTACGATTATATTTTCTGCAAAATCTTTATTTACCTCAAAAAACGAATTGCTATCGATCAGTTCCTGAATGACCTCATGCATGTCATATGGCTGGTTGGGGTTTTCAGGAATGAGTGTATTGAGCTGAGGTCTCAATTCGTTGCCCAAAGAATATGGTAAGCTATGAGGAATTTCTTCGCAATTCTGAGG
>JAIFMY010000120.1 GCA_020048155.1 Bacteroidota bacterium | reverse complement strand
ATAGGTTGGTTGCACCCAGCACAGCCTGCTGGAGAGGCTATACCTCCAAGTGGGCCATAAACAACAAAAAGCTTTTTCTGATTGAATGGGAGGGTTATATCCTGAAATATCAAAAAGTGGGAATGCATTATATATTCCCGGATGAAGAAATCGTATTTGCAAATTGGTTCTCTGGCCAAATACGAATAGGAATGGGTGAGTTAGTTAATTATGTGCATGGTGGTTACGAGTCTGTCTACGAAGGAGAAAAGTTTTTGGTATTTGAGAAAGGCAATTTAGTGGATGAATATGAAAAATGGTTGACAGAAGAAGATATACAAAAAATGCACAAAGAAAGAGATGAACTTCCATTCTGAAGCCGCTAAGATTTATAAACATAATTTCTTATAATGAAAAGGATGTTTACCTGAAGTGATCATCTATATATCCCCCCTTCTCTACCTTAATAGCAAAGGGGGGATGAATTAAAAAATCTTGCAAAGAGAGTCAAAAATTGACTCTGGGTTTTACTTCACCTGAAACATTTTGCGGATGGTGGTGAGGTTTATTTCGCGGATGGCGGCTTCGCCCTGGTAGATGCTGTCGAGGCGAGATTTGTGGGTCTCGGTTATTTTGTAGCGTACCATTTTCAGGGTAGAGTTTACCATAAAGTTCTGCTCCGTAAATGTTTCTTCCAACACGGCAAAAGAGCGTGGTTACTTAATTTATGCAAAAGTTGCGCAATAATAGCGTCTATCAGTAGTGATATGGTTTTAAAATTTTATATTTGTTGTTTTAATATGAATTTATGAGTCGTTCTACAGTACATTACGTTGATAATAAAACTAACAATGCCCTCAAAGCATTACACAATAAACTCCGCCCGGCTGGAACCCCAGTGCAACGGGTGGAGTATATCATTGAATTGCTTCTACTTCGCATTTTCGAATCGAAAATAAAACAAGATGAGGAGTTTAAACCACTTCGTGAATTATTCTCTACCGATTATAAATGGTTAAATCCTAAAACAGGTAAAGAAGAATCTAATGAAAACCGTTTGTTTTCCTATTTGCCTTCAGTTTCCAACGATCAAATCCTATCTGAACTAAACGACAACTTTTTCCCATTCTATTCTTCAATTCTGCATAGTGCCAGAAAGGTATATAAAGGAAATTTGCCGCAAAAAGTGCAAGACCAATTGGTTTTGATTGAGGAAGTTTTCAGTAATTCTAATTTTACTAACAACGTAAATAGTGGAAATTTAGGCGAAGTAATCAATATTGTTGCAAATGAAATTGAAGAAACACGATTACTTAAAACCGATTTATTAGGCGATGCCATAGAATCTGCATTAAGCGAAACAGGTGGAACTAAGGACGTGGGGCTATTTCGCACGCCCGACCATGTACGGCAGTTTATGACTGCATTGGTAGAACCAACATTCGACGATATTATTTTCGATCCGGCTTGTGGTACTGGTGGATTTCTTTTCGATGCTTTTGAATTTGTAATGCGCAGGGTCGACAATACTCGTGAGTGGCCTGGTGTTAAAGCGCATTCTGAATTGGCTGCTTGGTTCGATAATTACTTTGAGAGTAATCCGATTGAGTTTCCAAGCATCGAACAAACCACACAATTCTACCGCAGCGGAGTTACCGGAGTTGAATATTTGGGTATGATTCGCAAAATGGCAGCCATCAATTTTTATATTCGAGGGTTAAATCCTGCAAATATTGAACAAGGAGATTCTTTGGCAAAATACAGACCAGTTACCGACCACGAAACAAAATCTATTATTCTTGCAAATCCACCTTTTGGCGCACAGCGCGACCAAGAAGCCTACTCCGATGTTTGGAGCGAATATTCTAAAGAATCAGAAACCACCATTTTGTTTGTAAAACTGATGTTTGAGCACCTGAAACCGGGCGGGCTTTGCGCTGTAGTGGTTTCTGAAGGTTTTCATACATGGGATCAGTTTAGTGCAAAAGCCTTGCGCAAAATGCTGTTGGAAGAAGCACAATTGAAAGCAGTAATTTCCTTACCACAAGGTTTGTTTGTGAGCAAAAACGGACAAGGTCCAAAAACATCTGTACTTGTTTTTGAAAAAGGAGGAACAACCGATTGGACTTGGTTTTACAAAGCTACTAACGATGGTTACACCATGGGAACCAACCGCAAAGAACAAAAGGGAAACCAATTGGTGGAGTGTTTAAACCTTTGGCATGAGTTTATAAAACATGGAAAAAGGCCTGAAGAAACCAAAAACCAGTTTTGTATTCCTTCGGAATGGATTAAAACCCTTGACCCTAGAATAAAAGAGAAAATACGGACAGAAACCCGCGCCGATATGGAGGCCAAGGGGAAAATTGAAAAAGAAAAGAAAACAGAAGATTTAGACAAAAAGTTAGAAGCCAAAAAGATTACCGAAGCCGACAAGCAAATGGAACTAAAAATATTTGACCAGATGCTCGAAAACCGAATACAAAACGAAATTGCCAAGCGCATAGACAAAGCCCACAATTATTCGTTCAATTTTGCCAACTACAAAAGCACCATAAGCCAAAACCAAATAGAAGAATGGACAGAGGCATTAAAACACATACAGCCAAATGGTGCAACAACGCTTGATGAAATATATAAAAAACTATCTAACGGCAAGCCCGAAAACAGTTTGCCCTCTTTGGTAAAACTAAATCCTGCAAACGCATTAGAGGCGGATATTGCACGAGAATATATCAACAATTTGGACAACGAGCTTATTTTAAAACATAAGGAGCTAAATGTAATAAAGGAGATTTTAAAAAGTGATGTAAAATATCCAATGATACCATTAAAAGAATTTATGGTAAGCGTTGCAGAAGAGAGAAAAATAATAATTGACGATAATTTGATTTATAAAGACCCAACTATTTCTACGAAAACAAACCTAATCTCAGTAAGAAATGAAGAAGAAGGTAGGTTTTTAAAAGTAAAAAAAAGAATTAAAATAGAAAGAGGTGATTTCGTAATCGGTTTATTGCATACTCAAAACGGTGCTTTTGCTTTTTCTGAAGAAGAGTTTGCATCGACAGGGACTTTTATTCCTTTTAAAATTGATGAAAATCAAATTTCAAAAAAATATTTGTTTAGTCTGATGAAAAGTGTTTTAAAGCAATTAATAAAAGAAGACACTACTGGAAGAGAAAATTACAAAATAGATGATATTCTGGAATTGAATATTCCCCTTCCTTCACTTGACGAACAAGCCGCTATTGTTGCCCAAATTGAAAAGCAAAAAGCAATTATTGAGGGAGCTGAGAAGGTTTTAAATAATTTGGACATTGATTTTATAGTCTTATATGATTGGGAACGTGTTAAATTAAAAGATGTTTGTAAAAATATATTTACTGGTAATACACCAACAAACAAGGTAAAAGATGAAGGTGAAATTCCATTTCTAAAGATTAATAATTTATCCTTTAATCTTTCATTAATTCAAGAAAAGGAATTTTTTATTGATAAAGATGTTTTGGATGCTGAAATGAAAAATTTCAAGTGTTATCCAAATGATATTTTGATGAATATTGTTGGCCCACCTATGGGTAAAGTTACCATTATTCCTGAATTTTTAAAAGTTTCAACTACAAATCAAAATGTCATTTGCTTTAGAACTTCCGAAAAAATACTTCCTAGATATTTGGGTTATTTCCTTTTAAGAAAAGATACTATTAATACATTAATTGAAGATAAAAGAGGTGTTGTTGGCCAATGGTTTGTAAACAAAACAATGTGTTCTAATATTGAAATTCCATTACCTGACCTCACAACTCAACAAAAAATCGTATCCGAATTAGATTCTCAAATACAAATCTTAGAAGGTTTACGCAAAATGAAAAGCGAAGCAGAAAGGAAAATACAAAAAATATTGGGTGAGGTGTGGGGAGTGGAGTCAATTGCGAATGAAACAATTACGAATTACGAATTATCAACGACAAATGAGAACGAGGATTAATATAGTAATCAATAATTTAAAATTGGTCAAATTTGACCATTTTAAATACATCGAATTCGATGGAATTAGAAAGAATCGTAATTTTAAGATTATTCTAAACCCCTCGAATTCGAGGGGTTTAGAATAAAAACAATACATGATTATGGCAAAAATTACAATTAAAAATACTGAAATAACTGTTATTCAGGTTAAAAATGAAGATTACATCTGTTTAACCGATATGATAAAGGTTAAAGATGGTGATTTTTTTGTTACAGATTGGTTGCGAAACCGAAATACACTTGAATATCTTGGTATTTGGGAGCAAGTAAACAATCCTACTTTTAATTATGGCGAATTCGCCATAATTAAAAGTAAATCGGGTCTTAATAATTTCAAAATCAGTGTAAAAGAATTTGCCGAACAAACCAATGCCATTGGTTTGCAGGCAAAAGCAGGTCGTTATGGAGGGACTTATGCTCATAAAGATATTGCATTTGAGTTTGCAATGTGGATAAGCCCGGAGTTTAAAGTTTATATGATTCGGGAATTCCAACGCCTAAAAGAAGAAGAACAAAAACAATTGGGCTGGAGCGCAAAACGCGAATTGGCAAAACTCAATTACCATATACATACCGATGCCATAAAACAAAACCTGATACCCTCGGAACTTACGCCAGCACAAACATCAATTATTTATGCAAGCGAAGCCGATGTATTAAATATGGCACTATTTGGCATTACAGCCAAACAATGGCGTGATGCAAATCCCGATTTAAAAGGAAATATACGCGATTATGCAAATATAAATGAATTAATTTGCCTCTCGAATATGGAAAATCTGAATGCTGTGTTTATAAACGAAAATATGCCACAAACGGAAAGGCTTATTAAACTGAACCAAATAGCCATTCAACAAATGAAAATATTGCAGGAAGTTGAAAATAGAAAATTACTGAAATAAAATCGAGAATAGAATTTAATTGATTTCAAGAAAAGTTTATTTTTGATTTGTAAAAAGATAAAAAACATGATAAAGAAATTAAGGTTAAAAAATTTTTTGAGTTACAAAGATGTAACCATAGATTTCAACGATTTTAATGTAATAGTAGGAGCCAATGCCAGCGGCAAAACCAATCTGACCAAAGCCTTATTGGTATTGCGCGATCTGATTATTGGAGGTTTCCAGACTTTAGATGATTTTGATGCTTTTGCAGAAGCTATTTTTAATAAAAACATATCGGAACAAGAGAGATTAGTGATTGAAATAGTAATGACCGATGAAATAGACATCCCTTTATTCCCTACAAACGACAAAATAATAGTAGAAGAGCAACATTATTCTATAGAACTTGCCTTGGGCAAAGGTGTAGTTGCCGAAAAATATTGGTTGAAACTAAAAGGGAAAAACGCACCCTTTCACGTATTAGACCGAAACGAAACCGAGGCAAACTTTACCTTCGATTATAATCCTGATTTTTCAACCTGTTTGAAAAAGAAATTGGATGCTAATATCTTTAAAATAATAAAATATCAAGCTTTGGCAGGCAAGAGTTATTCTGGATTTTTAGTTGTGTTATATCAAAGTTATTGCGAATATTTTTTTTCGTACGTACTCTCATCCGAAAAACTGATAACACCATTTAGCAGCCGAAACCAAACCTTGTTATCGTATGATGGACAGAACCTATCGGGTGTACTGGAGTATTACAAGAAGCACAACAAACAAGTGATAGCCGATATCAATGAAATACTCCAGCGCAACATACCCAACTTTGATTACATCGATACAAAATCAATGGGAATTGGTACTTTTTATTTTACAGTTCGCGAGAAAGACGGGAAAGATTATGGCCTACGAGAGCTTTCTGATGGCACCGCTATTTTTATTGGATTGGTAACGGCAATTGTAACGTGTCAGTATTTGGAGATAAAAAAAGGACAAAAGGGCATTTTCATAATAGAAGAACCCGAAAAAAACCTGCATCCACAGTTGATGGAAGAAATAGTTGTACTTTCAAAATCGCTCACCGATAAGTTTCAGGTAATCATAACCACACATTCTACCGATTTGGTGGCCCAATTAGATGTTGAAGATGTAATTTTATTGGACAAAAGCCAAGAAGGCACACGCCTGCAACGCATAAAAAAAACAGAAGAACTTGAGCGATACCTGGAAGAGTTTAGCTTAGATCAAATTTGGTTGAATAACGATTTAGGTGGAGGAACGATAAATGGCTAAACCACTAAAACAAGTTTGGCTATATGTAGAGGGAAAGTCAGACGAAACGTTTTTTGAAGGGTCAAAATTCCGCGATTTTACAAGCTCATTGGGTTATACTGTAAAAGTTAAAAATCTGAGAACAAAGGGAAACGTGCTTTCAAACTTCGAGAAGTTTTTAAAATTGCATGATGAAAATATTCATGCCTCAATTCTTGTATACGATAAAGATTGCAGCGATTTTAATTCAAAAAAAATTGAAAGTATACTTAAAAATTACAATAATTCATTTCTTTATGTAGCAATTCAGGAATTGGAAGCCTGGTTTTGTGCTGACCACGAAGAAGTAAAGCGCATAAACCACCATGCAACACTAAACAAAGATACCCATTCCATTACCAATCCTAAAAATTGGCTAAAAGATTTGTTTTTTAAAGCCGATAAGGGATTCAAAAACGAAATGAGCTTCGCAGAACATTTTGCCGAAAAAATAAATTTAACGAATGCGCGGCAGCATAATAAAAGTTTGGACAGGTTTTTATCTGCGTTTGAAAATAATTTTAAAGAAAAATGAAAAAAATCAACGAAGCTACTTCGACAGATTTGCCGATTATTCAGAGGTTGATAAACGAATACGGTTGGAAATTGGGCGATACGCTATTGTATCAACAAACGTACGACATACCTGAAAATCTTAAAAAGGATTATTCAACTCTTAAAAATATTAGGCCCGATATAGTATTGCAAGACTTGAACGGTGATATTCTGGCTGTAATAGAGAACAATTTGGATAAAGAAAACAAAGACCTGTTGAAACTTCGTACCATAGTTACACAACTGTTAAAACCCCGATTCTTATACGCATGCAGTGCCCAGCGCATTTTGTTTTACGACAACGCTTGGCGTGGCTTAGATGCTGGAGAATTTAAGCAGGTTACTACATTTATGAGTTTGGAAGAAATGAAACTCAAAATTGAACAACAAAAAAAGATTGCATCAAACAAAGAAATTACAATAGATACCACCATTGCTGGAGGTTTTGACCCAACCGTCGGCAAAGAGCGGTATTATCAATTGCAATGTATCAGGACCATTATTGAAAACTACAAAGCAGGTAAGCAAAAAATGCTTGTTCATATGGCTACAGGTCTTGGTAAAACTCGCACAGCCGTCGCATTAGTAAAAGCATTATTAAGCAGTGGTTTGTGCAAACGTATTTTATTTGTTGTAGATAGGCGAATGTTGGCAAAACAATCCGTCGACGACGGGTTTTCGTTGATAAGCCGCGAATATACATCGAGTTGGATTACTACTTCAAATTTCAAAACAAGGAAAAATGCAAATATACATGTAGTTGTAATTGATACCTTAGAATTAATTCACAGCGAGTTGTCTTCAACCTTCTACGATTTAATTATTGTGGACGAATGCCATCGCAGTATTAACGTAAACAGGAAACTAATATTCGACCATTTTCTTTGCCCTCGTGTTGGTTTAACCGCAACTCCTCGCATTGCTACAGCTAAACCCGGAGCCGAGGTTGACGAGGAAGACTTGGCAATATTAGACACATACAAATTATTCGGATGCGAGACTGGTGAACCCGATTTTCAATATGATATTACTCGAGGAATTGATGAAGGTTTTCTTGCACCTTACAAACCTATAGAACTTATTTCGTCGTTAGTGGAAGAAGCAGCCAAAAACGGAATTGAGTTTGATCATGTTTTAGAACCAAAGGAGCGATATTTAATTGCACTTGGAGCTGAAAAAAAACTAAAACTGGAACAGCTTAATCGCAAATTTATTTCGGAAGAAAATTGTTTGCGTATTGCAGAAGAAATAAAGAAAAATACCCAATACGGCGAGAAGGTAATTTTATTTGGTGTAAGTCAGGCACATTGTATAGAACTTGCAAAAGCAATTAACAAAGTATTCCAAAACGATAATTCCGATAAGCCTTATTATGCAGAAGCAGTAATTTCGGAGAACAGTGAATTGAATGAAACACTAAAAGCATGGTTTAAAAAGCCCTATCAGAAACCCTATATTACAGTTTCAGTTGATATTTTAAGCACAGGAGTTGATATTCCATGTGTAAGGTATATTGCATTAGCTTCACTTACAAAGTCAGTCGGTAAATATATCCAAATGATAGGTCGTGGCACGAGGCTCGATCCGAAAACAGGTAAATTTAGTTTTCAAATACTTGACTTTGTAGGACTTTGCAAACGGATGGAAGACAACGGTAAAGGAACGCTGAAAGAAAATAAGAAAATTGTAAAATCGGGAAAGAAAGCAAAAAAGAAAGGACCTGTTAATCCGAAAGGCGAATACTTTTTAATCGACAATCCAGATCCTGCTAACATGATACAAAGGGTCGAAATACATGGCGATTCGATTATCATAAAAGACAACATTCCAATTGCCGAAGCGAAACGAATATTTGAAGAAGAATTAAGGAAAAGCCAAGAACCGGTTATGGTTGAATTGAAGGAGAAAGCGCTTCAACCCGAATATCAACCGACAGAAGAAGAATTGACTAATTTTATACAATGGTTAAGCATGCCAAATACCTTTATGGACGAAGGGCATTTGCAAAAGATGTACGATTATCCTGAAGGTTCAGCTTGGGACTTTTTGCTTCATGCATTAGGCAAAAAGAAAATACCGACTCCCAAAGAGCGGATCGAAAAGAACTATCTTTCATATATTCATACATACAATTTTACTGATGAACAAATTGTAATTCTAAAAAAGGTTAAAGACGTATTTGCATCAAATGTTGCATCTAAACGAGAAATTGATGTAAAAGATATTTTTGGTAATCCAATATACGAAAGATTGATTGGTTCCTACGATTCAATCAATTCAAAATTTGACGGAAATTTAAATTTAGTTATTAATGATTTAAAAAATACTTTTGGTTTTAAAGCATTAGAATAGAGCATAATAATATTAAATAAATGAATCTACATAATTATAGTGTTGATATTTAATTTAGTAACACTAACTTTATAGATAGTCTGATGTTTTTTCATGAAAGAAACTTACAATTCATTCCAAAAAAACTGCTTAGGGTGATTCCAATATTTACATTCCGAATTCTATCGATCCGCCTTCCTCTAAAAACCACCAACACCATATCCGTGTTTTATCACTGGTATGGTGTTGGGTATATTAATGAACAAGATATTCCGGTAACTTACTTCACCTGAAACATTTTGCGGATGGTGGTGAGGTTTATTTCGCGGATGGCGGCTTCGCCCTGGTATATGCTGTCGAGGCGCGGTTTGTAGGTCTCGGTTATTTTGTAGCGTACCATTTTCAGGGTAGAGTTTATCATAAAGTTCTGCTCCGTAAAAGCTTCTTCAATGATGGCGAAAGCAGCAGGTGTCCATTTATCCGGGAATTGGCCTTTGTATGCAGGTTCGTTTTTAAATTTGCTTACTTCTTTGGCTATCAGTTCCAGCACCTGCTCGGCAGTAGTGAGCGTTCCGGCTTTTACCATGCGCTCTATAGGCAGGTTATTTATGGTAACCAATGCAGAGGTGAAGCGCGAATGGTCGTTGTACACCATGGCCTGATTGATGATATCGGAGCTGTTCATGATGGCCTCTTCTATGCTCTCAGGAGAGTATTTTTCGCCATCCTGGCTTATGAGCAATGCCTTTTCGCGGCCAGTTACCATCAGAAAACCATCCTCGTCGTAGTAGCCCAGATCACCAGTATAGAGCCAGCCGTCTTTTATGGTTTCGTTGGTAGCCTTTTCGTTTTTGTAGTATCCCTTCATCACGTTATTCCCGAAAATCACAATCTCACCCTTCTTGCCTTTGGGTAGGTCGTTGCCTTTGTCGTCTTTTATGCGGCAGTCTATGGTGGCAAATACTTTGCCCGAAGTTCCCATTTTGTGCACTACAGGTGTGTTGGCCGAGATGACGGGAGTTGCCTCGCTCAGGCCATATCCCTGATAAATAGGTATACCCAGTGCGTAGTAAAAATGTTGTTGTTTCACATCGAGCAGGGCACCGCCGCCCACGCAATATTGCAGGTTGCTGCCGAATATCTGTCGTACTTTTTTGAATATAAGTGCATTTGCCAGTTTGTATACAGGCATCAGCCTGAGTTTCTCAATCCCTGTGGCTTTTCGGTAGCCGTCTTTGTTGAGCTTTATTCCGGCCTCAAGCCCGGCATTGAAAAGTTTTTCCACAAAACCACCTTTGGCAGCAATGCCTTCTTTTATTTTATTCATGAAATTGCCGCTGAGCGCAGGTACGGTAAGCAAGAAATCCGGATTTACTTCCTTCAGGTTAATCGGGATGTTTTTGAGCGTAGCCATGCCACCACCACGGGCATCTACAAAAAACAATTGCAAACCGCGCGTGAGCGCAGTGTATATACATATGGTGTGCGCAAAAGAGTGGTCGAGCGGCAGTATGAGCAGGGTTTTTATTTTTTCTTCGATATTGAAATGCTGAATGGCATCTATAGAGTTTGAATAGTAATTCAGTTGAGTAAGCATGATGCCTTTGGGGTTTCCGGTGGTTCCAGATGTGTACGAAATGGTTACCACATCGCCTTCTTCGGTGGTATCTGCTATTTTTTGCATTTGTGCAGCGTACTGGGCTTTTTTGGCTTTGCCGTTTTCAATCATTTCTTTGTAAGTCACCATTTGTACCTGAGCGCTTACTTTGTTGTCGGCAAATATCTTACGGGCATAGTCTATGTCCTCGTCCATGTATATGAGCACTACATCTTTGCTCGTAAAATCGTTCCAAGCCTGGGCTACTTTTTCAACCACATTGTGCGATGTGATGATGAATTTGCTTTCGCTGTGGTTTACCCTGAACGAAACCTCTTCAGGCAATAGCTTTATAGACAAAGGCACTATGATGCCTCCGGCTTTGAGTATGCCATACTCAGAGATAATCCAACTGGAACGGCCTTCTGCAATTATTGAGATTTTATCATCCTTTTGCAATCCTTTTTCTATGAGCGATGCGGCCAGAAAGTCAGAATCTTCTGCTACCTGCGGATAGGTTTTGCCCACCCAGCCCTGAGCCGTTTTTTCGTTTACGTAGTTGATATTGGAATATTTGCTAACTGCCTGATACAGCAAATTGATTACAGTGCGTTTCATGCTATATGAATTTTTTATATTTCAAATTTGTAAATTTACATATAGTTCAAATGTATGATTTTAAACCTAAAATCCAAAATTTAGTGTCTTATTTACATACAAGGATGCTTGATTTCAGTCGCTACGGGAAGTTTAAAAACCGATTATTCTTTAGGTTTACTAATTATATATACAATTCCGGCGGTTAACAGATTAGGCACTACGTGATCATCTTTGCTTAAATTAGTGGTAACTTCGAACATAAATTTAATTTTTGTGCCTATACATATACCGTTCGACATCACCACACGGTCGGTAAAGGTATTTTTACTGCTGTTGTACCCAAAATGATTATATGTAAAACCATAAAAAGTGCGGTTGTAAATAGCAAAATAGTCGTTCAAATGAACTGATGCGTAAATAGGTAGATAGTAATGGCTTTCAAATCCGGGATCTGAATCGCCATAATCCACTAAAAATCCGACACCGGTGCTTAATGCAAACCTGGAAGACTGATTGCCTAAAAGCATGTGTTTATAATCGGCTGTAAATAATCCGGATGGCCCTAATTTTATTCCGGCATCATCACGGTCTGTAATTCCATACCTGATAGATCCTGTTGATGCGCCCCAAAGCGGGAAAACTGATTTTAGATTTAATATTGAATCCGATTCAAGCATTTGTGCAGTTGAAACTAAGCTAAAATGGCCACCCAATTCGAAACTACCTTTGGGCGTAGTTCTCGCTGTTTGCATATTGTTGAGCGTTACACAGCTTGATATGAGTAGTGGTAACAAGCATAGCATCAGAATTCTTTGTTTCATAACGTGTTAAATAGTAATAGGTTTGTTTATAAGGGGTTAAAAAATCGGATTTTTACGATTAGTTCAAATGTATGATTCTAAACCTAAATTTCAAAATTTCATTTTTTTGTTACACCTCAATTATACTGATTCATGCAACTAACATTTCTTAAAAAAATGCAGATTGCAACAATATATTCAATACCTTTACGTATTAGATAGAATTCTTTATATATTTATTAATTAACTCAACTTTTCAATATGAAAAAAAGTATCATTACTTTCATGGTAATAGGGCTAATAACCTTATTTAGCTCAAATGCATTTAGTCAGGCTGACTTTAAAGTTCTCAATTCATCAGGCTATCAGCTTTATGGATTGATGGTGAGCCAAGATGGCGAAGAATGGTCAGAAGATTTACTCACTGAAAGTGAATTTCCAAGTAACACACAAACTATAGTTACTATTCCTGAAGGATATAATTGTGAAATATACTTTAAGGTAAGCTATATGGTTGATGGTCAACTTTACGAAGAAGTTTTGTCCATAGCAAATGTATGTGACCACAGCGGAATGAAAATTAAAGCCAATCCAAACGGAAGTTCAGGTAGTTGGATGACAACACAATATTTGGACTAAATTTTTTGAAATTTAGTTCATAAGAAACAGGAAACCCCATTTATTTGGGGTTTTTTTATTTTAAGAATATGGATAAACTGTGTCTTGAGGTGGTTGCTTTAGTATTATTTTAGCAATATGCCAGCCATATGTGTTGAGGGTTTTGCCTAGTCAAATTTCATCTGTATGAAACAACGCATTTTTTCTACCTTCCTAAAAGTGTTGTTCGAGGTGTTTAATATACAATCAATTAGCTTGCTACTTCAAAATCCCCTGCAATCCCTTGTAGTCACCCACCATTTCGAGTCCGGTTATATTGGTGCTGTCTGCGTAAAGTACATTTCCTTTTTTTTCGAGCATGCTTATTTTCAGAATGGCATCTATGCTTTCGGGTATTCGTCGGTCCATGGAACCATGAACGGGCGCTACAAGCATCCCGGCATTTTTGGTTTTCGCTTGTATCACAAAAGTATAGTCCTTGTTTTCCAGCCTTATGTGCACGGTATCCGACTCAGAAATACCCAAATTGAGTTTGGTATGCCTGTATGTGGCAAACCTGTGCAATTCGCCATTGTGGTAGAAAAAACCTAGAAATCCGTTGAACGAATTCCCGAGCCAGGGAATATTGGCCACCGAAAGCATAAACGAGGTGTTTGGGCTATTGAAATGGTTGGTTTGCATCCATATCCAAGCCGAGGGCATGCTCGAGCCGTAATCCTTCTCTATGTAGCCTTTGCCGCCTTCAAAGTTGAATTCTTCCTCATTCATGGTCAGTTTCCCTTTTAGCTGGTGGGTGAGGCTCACAACGCCATGGTAGCATTGCATGAAAGGCACAAACCTATACCAGCCCATGATGCCCGGATTCAGCATCCTGCCCGATGTATACGGAACCCTGTTGTGCATCGTTACTTCACCACTGACTTGTGTTGTACTGTCTTTCAGGCGAAGAACCACCTTGTCGGCAGAGAAATAGTTTTCGCCAATTTTAACCGCAAATTCCGATTTGGAAAACGAGAATGACTCTATGGGAAATGAGTAATAACTGGTTTCAGCAGTTTTGCCATTGATGATTTGTATGAATGCGTGCTGTTCTTCGCCATCTCGCGACAGTGAGATGCCCGGTATCACGCTTAATATCGACTTTCCGTCCTCCGATACCATTTTGAAATACCATCCTTCGAAGTACTTGCTTTTTTTCTTGTTTCCCTGAAAAATGGTGGTATTTCCCAATTTTCGAAGATTGTATATGGGCAGAAATTTGTGATCCGAAAAATTTACCGAGTCGGTAAGAGATTGGGCGTTCAGAGTGGAAGTGATAAAAATTGCCAAAAGAAGTATTACAAGTGTGAGTATATGTATGCGTTTGCGTTTCATGTTTATGAGTTTCAATGTTTGGGCTAATATACGGAAACTAATTTAAGTATATGGTTTTGTAGAGGGGGAGTTTTTATGGTATTGATATTATAGTATTAAATCTCAATATACGAGAACAATCCTCGTAAGTCTGTGCAATATATTGATATACAATTTGATAGTTGATTTTGCAGAACGTTTTTGCAAAATCCAAGCAACCTTCTGAATTTCAAGAATATCTATTTGCAAAGTCAAAGTCCCACAATGTGTTTTTAAGTTAAAGAAGAAACGATTAAGAACTTTATTCAATTTTCAATGGAATCTATGAAAAGCCTTAGCTTATGCATATTTTGTTTAAATGAATGCAATGTAGTTCGTTATTTTTCGCCTACTGAAGCATTCTAATTCTCAGAAAGTGTTACCTTGCATTTCAGAAAATATATTTCACGTAAGCTATGTTGTCTTTTTTCTCGAGAAATACAAAGAAACCCGAAAGCGACGCTCCGACGCCAGTTTGCCACATATGTGCTCATGCACCGGCATATACCTGTGTGGCGTGTGCCAAAAGTGCTTGCTCTGAGCCATGGCATATATACAGTACCTTTGGTACGAAGCGATACGGTACCGATAACGATCAAATTGGCAGCAAATTCTTTTATTATTGTCCCCATTGTGAAGGACTCAATTGCAAATCATGCCTGGGCATAGAGCATACATACCCATGCCAGGCCGAGGATTTGGAGCTGCATCCGTTTGCATGTGCAAAGTGTGGCAATAGCTTGGAGCTACTCAAATTTGACAATGTAGATTATACTGCCTCCGTGTCTGGCCTTGCCCGGTATATAAACGAAACGAAGGGGGAAGTATTAAAAATAGAACCCGCACAATTTGAGTTTATACGGCACAATCAAAAAGTGTGGGAATACAAAGGGCACCATACAGAGCGAAAAGCCAAAGCGGGAGATTTGCTCTTTGTTCCATTTGGCCCGGTAGATAAGGCACTTAGTCCAGATGAATCGTGGGCTACACTGCTGGGTATATACATGCCAGAAGCGGATGATCCTACATTCGAACTCGTGTTTTTTGCCCAAAAACAAAAGGCGCAAGTTTATTGGGTCGAAAATGGCGAGCGCCTGCATTGGATAGGAACACTGCATCCAAAACTGATTTTGAAATCCGAAAATTTTGAATGTATACCCCGGGACATACGCACAGAGTTTCCATTCAGAGTGGTGCTTAGTGCAGCGGCTCAAGGCTTGCACATAGCTGTACACAACCAGAAACGCCAATTGGTGGCTCGCAAAATGGGCATTGTACGAACTGGTATGTTTTTGCCTTCAAGGGAAAACACTACTTCTTTGTTTACCACAACAGATTCTAAACCATTTTCCGACGGTTGGTTGGTATCTGCGCTGAAGCAAGTTTCTGACCTCAAAATCTGGGATTATGAATGGATAGAAGCTCCACAAGACGACAAGCCGGAGGCAGGCGATGTGCTAAGTATTGCCGGAAGTACCGATCTGATGTACTATCATTTGGTACACCTATATTTTTTTGGAGTAAAATATTTCAATATTCATTCTAATTTCAGTCACCCTCACATAGCTGAGGCATCTCCTGTCGAAAATGCCCTTTTCAGAGAAATGTATACATTTGATGAGCGTACTATGGTATACGCCGTGGACATGGAGTGGGGTAGTTTCTTGGGAGATCGTAAATACATCATTTGCAACAACGTAAAAGTAGTAATGGGGCATCTTAAGTATTCCCTTGTAGAGATTCATTATCCTGAAAACGATGGATGGTGGTATAAATCCTAATCACGTTCACATAAAAAGTTTTATAATATGAAAATACAGGTTTTTATCGCATTTTTCGCACTCACAGTGCAGGTTTATGCACAACAGTTGCCTCTTTCCAAAGAAGAATTGGATAAGAAAGAGATTTTTTCAGGTTTTGTAGCTGAGAAACAGTCAGAGGTGTTTCGCATTCAGGTGCAAAATCCGGGTTCTTTTCCTGAAGATATTAAAAAATACACCCAATTGCATGAGCTGTACATCATTGGCAACGACTGGGATTATAGTTTAAATACCATTCCCGAGGATTTTTATCTTTTGCCTTATATTACCACATTGTCGTTTTCCAATACCGAGATTTCGTATATAAGCGGCTCTGTGTCAAATCTCAAAAATTTGAGAGAGTTGTATATTCGTTCCAATCGGATTACAAGTTTGCCCCAGGAAATGTCCATGATGAGCAATTTGCAGAAAATAGGCTTCGACAATAATATCACCGATATTCCGGTGATGCCTTCTATCAAAGTGGTAGATTGTAGCATATTCAACGACACACTGCCAAACGACTGGATTGATAAATTCCCATCGGCAGAGGTAATGCGCCTGCACGCATGGAGCCAACCCAGCAATGGATCTGAAATCATACAGGCAGTTGCACAAAAAATGCAACTCAAAGAGCTTTATCTGGAGGGAATAGACTTGGATTCGGCAACGTGGGTGGCAATTGCGGGCGAAAAATTGCTTACCAAGTTGAGTTTGCCTTCCGGTTGTTTCGATGCATCTTTGACCGATAAGTTTAGCAATCTCACTTACCTCAACATTGCGTACCCTTCACTTTTCGGTCAAAATCCGATTCATGTTTTTAAAGTATTATCCAATCTCAAAAATCTGGAATATTTTGAAACCGATTTTAAATCCGAAAATATAGATGGATACAAGCAGATGAGCCGATTGAAAATAAACTTTACCAGTTGGTACAGCGACTATGAATTTGCCGAGAATGGCCCCCAATTGGCAGAAGTAAAAGGAATTATACATTTGAGCATAAGAGATGTAGCAAGTCATATTTCCCTTTTCAAAGAGTTGATATCCCTCAATGTGAGTGGTGCCGATCAATTTGACCCTGAATTGTTTTTTACTTGGCTTTTGCCTCTCTCCTCTCTTCAGGAATTGTACATACAGGGACAAGTGTTTAATGGAAATTATAAGGCCCTAAGCCAACTGAGCAGCCTCAAAAAATGCTATGTATTCAATTATGGGTGGAATGCACTTACAGAAGAGAAAAAGCAAGAGATACGTAATACGCTAAAAACATGCGAATTTGTATTCATGGATTAAAAATGGAATCTTATGCTGTACAAATGTTTTTTAGTGCCATAGCATAAAAGCTTATTCTTTACATTTGGCAAATACTTGCGTATACCAATCGCATGAATAAATACCATATGTTGAACCATAAACGCTTAAAGGTACAGATGAAAAACGTTAGAATCCTGGCATTGTTACTCATGTTTGTTGCCCTGGGCTTAGCCTGCAACCAACCTGCCGAGAACAAAGAAAACACTACACCCGTAAAAAGTGAAGTACAGATGAAGCTTGAACAGTATATGAAGGTAAAACTCACTACCGACCTGAGTGTGCTTACCGAAAAGGAAAGGCAAATGATACCGCTTCTGCTGGAAGTTGCTCAAATCATGGACGATATATTCTGGAAACAAAGTTGGGGAAATAAAGAAGAGCTGCTCAATAGCATTCAGGACTCTGCGACCCGCGAGTTTGCACTCATCAATTACGGTCCTTGGGACAGGCTCGACGACAATAAGCCTTTCGTGGCAGGTAATGGAGCAAAACCTGCTGGAGCCGGATTTTATCCGGTTGATATGGATTCCACTGAATTTGCCAATCTTACTGATAAAAACAAAAATAGCCAGTATACCATTATTCAACGCGATGGTGCTGGCAAGCTGGTAGTTATACCATATCATGTAGCCTACAAAGCTGAAGTAGAACGTGCTGCTGAATTGCTGAACCAGGCTGCTGCATTAGCTGAAGATGCCGGCCTGAAAAAATACCTGGAGCTCAGAGCCAAAGCCCTGCTCACCGACGATTACTTTGCATCAGATATGGCATGGATGGATATGAAAACCAACATGATAGACTTTATTTGTGGCCCTATAGAAAACTACGAAGATGCACTTTATGGAATCAGAGCCGCCCATGAATCTTTTTTGCTTGTAAAAGACAAAGAGTGGAGTACTCGTCTCGAGAAATATGCTAAACTATTGCCAGTATTGCAAGAAGGACTTCCGGTGGAAGCCAAATACAAAAAGGAAAAACCGGGCAGCAACTCTGACCTCAATGCATACGATGTGCTTTACTACGCCGGCGACTGCAACAGTGGTGGCAAAACCATAGCCATAAACCTACCAAACGATGAGAAAGTACAGCTTGAAAAGGGCAGCCGACGCTTGCAACTCAAAAATGCAATGAAAGCAAAATTTGATTTCATCATGATGCCTATTTCAGATGTGCTTATTTCTGCCGATCAACGCAAAAATGTAACTTTCGATGCTTTTTTTGCCAATGTGATGTTTCATGAAGTGGCTCACGGATTGGGCATAAAAAATACTTTGGATGGAAAAGGTACTGTGCGCGATGCCCTTAAAGACCAGTATTCAGGTTTGGAAGAAGGTAAAGCCGACATACTTGGCTTATACATGGTAACCAAATTGGTGGAGATGAAAGAATTGGAATTAGACCTCATGGATAGCTATGTAACCTTTATGGCCGGTATATTCCGCTCTATTCGTTTTGGAGGAGCCAGTGCTCACGGAAAAGCCAACCTGGTGCGCTTCTATTATTTCAAAGAGCGTGGTGCCTTCATCAAAAATGCAGATGGTACATACAGCATCAATTTCGAGAAAATGAAAGAAGCCATGAATGCACTAAGTGCTGATATTCTTAAATTGCAAGGCGATGGCGACTACGATGGAGTTGTAAAACTTTTCACAGAAAAAGGGAAAATAGATGCAGACCTGCAAGCCGACCTTGACAAACTGAATGCAAAAAACATTCCGATAGATATCGTTTTCGAGCAAGGAAAAGATGTTTTGGGACTGAAATAATTGATAAATTCTATTTCGTTTATTATTTTTACAGAGTTAAACAACTTTTTTAAAAACATAATCATGGGATATTACAAAGAAATAAATGGCAAAAAGTACGATGCCAAACTGATTGAAGCTGCCGAGAAAGCTACTGCCGGTAAAGGTGATGGCCGCATATCTATGGCCGATGCCAAAATTCTGCTCGAAGAAGTGAAAGATGGTAACTCGTATACTGAAATTGAGAAAGATACAATGGAGTATATCCGCGAAAATTTCAAATGGACTTCAGAAGCCGATGAGTGGTTCCGCACCGAAATCCGCAAATGGGCTGCTTCTAAGTAAGGTTATCGTACCATTTCGAATAAAAAACAAAAGCTGCATTTATGTGCAGCTTTTGTTTTTTATATTCCACTAAATCTGAGTATTAGAATTTTATTCCGAAAGTGAAACTTACCATATTTTGTTGTGTAGTAAAATCGGCACCCGGAACCGGAGCAGCTACATCATTTGGTAAATTGTAGAAATACGATGTTTCTCCATATACTGAGCGGGCAAACGATGCATCGAAGTATACGCTTTCACTTTTTATACCAAAACCACCCGACACCATACTACGCGAGCGGTCTATTCTGCCATTGGCACTGGCCAATGGGCTGGTATTCATATTGTAACCACCACGCAAGCTAAATCCTTCGGCAACAATTACCTCAGCCCCCAATTTGAAATTATGGGTGGCCGCAAAATTTTCTTGTATGAATTCATTCGTGTCAAAAAAGTCGATATCGTCGGCACGCATACGCATGGTTTTGTAATCTACAAATTCGTAGTCGAAACTCACAATACCCATAGTACCCACTATGACTGCGAGACTTCCCAATGCTTTGAATGGAGTAGTAACTGTGTATTTGGTAGTCAGCACTTCAGGCAACCAATAGTCTGATCCATTCGGATAATCCATATTTCCATCATCGTCAGGCAAATCGAAATGAGAGTCCATTTCTACTTCATACTCATCTGTAAGCCTGTATACTGTAGGTGTGTAAAAAGCAGCACCTATACGAATGAAATTGACCGGACGGAAAATAGCTCCAAATTTAAAATTTACACCTATGCCGTTGGTAGTAAGGTGCTCTTGCATGTTGAACGAATTGAAATCATATATGCTGTCAACCTCGTCGAACTCAGAGTATGTAGTGCGCTCATCGAAGAAGGCATTTTGCACGCCCAGCGATGCGCCTAAGTATACTTTGTGGGCATAGTTGGTTGCAAAAGCAAATGTAAACTCGCCCATGCTGCCAATCTGGTCGTAGGTTTTACGTTGCGATTGGCCATATGAGCCATCGAGCCATATCGGATTGTTATAGAGAACCGAGCCATCCGCCTGGGTTACATCCGAAATGAGCCAACGATCAAAAGCCAGGGCTTCGCGCATCAGACCTACATTGTCGTACATATTATCGGCCACATTGCCATCGGCGTTGTACATAAAATGGTCGAGCATAGAGCTGCTGTTATTGGTTCCTTCGGCAACCATATTCCTGCCAAAATTGTTGAGTTTGTTGTAAGTTATGGCAAAAGCGCCGCCTTTCCAGTCATTAGAGTCGTCATCGTCCATTACCGATATAGCCACACCTATGTTGTTTAGTTTGAAAAGGTATTCATTGTCGGTAAGTTCTGAACCTGTCAGATTATACTTTCCATCGGTATTTACAAAACCCAGTCCAAGAGACATACCTACTTCACCGCTTCTGTATACTCCAAGTCCTGCAGGGTTTATGGCAATAGCAGTAAGGTCGCCACCCAATGCACCAAAAGCATTGCCCATAGCCATAGAACGGCTGGTACCAAACCAATACGACTGTGAATATCTGAGCGCATCTAGCTCATTCTGAGCAAATAAGGTGTACGGAAGAATAAATAAAGCGAGAAGAATTATTTTACTAATTGATTTCATGATTAATAGTATTTTAAGGGAAGATAATTTATTGCCCACAGGAGGCACGACTGAATACTTGTTGCAGTGTGTAATGTTTGGGGGATATGTTCACCGATAAAAAAAGTCTGTAGCAAAAGTGTACACAGGTACATGATACTACAGACTTAGAAATGAACGTTAAAATCCAAACATATATTAAAAAATTAGTTATCTGCGGTTACCGCTGCGGCTACTGCTGCCACCAGATTTGCTTCCTGAGCTACTTCCTGATGAAGACCTGGTAGACGAGCCACTAGAATTTGAACTGCCTGAAGAGCTTTTGTAACTGCTGTTGCTCGAATTGCTGCTGCCCGAAGAACTGTTGCTGCTTCTTTGGTTAGAAGTACCTGAATTGGAAGTGTTGTTGTCTCTTTTATATTCAGTTCTTGTATTGGAACTTCCATTTGAGCTACCACTTGAGTTGCTGCTTCTGTTGCTGCTATTGTCTGACCTTCTCTCGTATGTAGAATTACCGGTGTAAGTGGTATTGTTGTTCGGACGGGTGTAGGTTTGAGGGTTACGGCCATCGCTTCTGCGTGTGCTGCTGTTGTTGCCGTCGCCACTTGTATTGTTGTTATAGGTACTGCCACCATCAGAGCGTCTTATGGTAGTATTGTTGTTGCTACCACCACCTCTTCTGTTCGAGTCAGAATTGTTGTTTATATTGCCATTAGTATTGTTGTTGTCGGTACCATTGTTAGTACGGTCGCTTCCACGGCGTACTGTATTGCTGTTGCCTCCGGTGTTGTCGGTGTTATTAGTATTACGTCTGTAGGTATTGTTGGTACCGGTAGAGCCGTTAGTAGAAGTACGTCTTATTGAAGAATTGTTGTTGTTGTTGTCGCGGACATAACCTGAGCGGCCTGAAGAGTTGCTGGTAGACGAACGGTGTCCATAGTTAGACGGACGGTAGTGCGAACCATCTGAATAGTAATTATTATATTTATTATAGTATCCGTCGTATTCCACATGATTGTAACCATGATAGTATCCGTGGTGGTAACCTCTGTAGTATGAACTGTATCCCCAACCATTGTATGCATAGTATGGCGCATACCAGTAAGGATCGTACCTATATGAGTAAGGGTAGTAGTATGGAGAGTAGTAAGAACTATAACCCCAATTGTATCTTACATTCCAACCATAAGGATATGAGTAACCAATAGTCCAGCCATTGTCATAATAATAGTCGTTGTAGTAAGGATCGTAGAAATCATAATATGTGATTACAGTAGCAGGGCGGTGAAATCTGATGATACGTTTTGAGTAGTAATCATCTTCATAGTTTTCAGCCTCATCGTAGTAGTCTACATCTGAGTCGTAGATGGTGTCTTTTGTACCTGTATTTGCTAAGCTTTCTGTTTCGCTGATGCCTTCGCGTGTCACGGGGGAAATGACGGTCGTTTCGGTAACTACAACTTCAGTTTCGGCTTTGGTGGGGGTAAAATACAAGTCATCGTAGGCCACGGAGCTACTCCGTGTGGTAGAACAGGCACCCAGCATGCTGGCTACTACCATTACGAGCGAAAGATTAATTAATTTTTTCATGACGCAACCTTTTTAATATTACTAGTTATTGTTTATTTTTTGTTTCTTTGCAGTACAAAAATTCATATATATAGCTACAAAAATTATACCAATAGCTTGATTTTGTATGGCAAAAGAATTGACAACAAGAGAAGAAAATTATTCGCAATGGTACAATGATTTGGTTACCAAAGCAGATTTGGCCGAAAACAGTGCTGTACGCGGTTGCATGGTCATAAAACCTCATGGGTATGCCATTTGGGAAAAAATGCAGGCAGTACTCGATAAAATGTTTAAAGATACCGGACACGTAAATGCATATTTCCCACTTTTTATACCAAAGTCGTTCCTGAGCAAAGAAGCCTCCCACGTTGAAGGCTTTGCCAAAGAATGTGCCGTAGTAACCCACTACAGGCTTAAGTCCGATCCCAATGGCAAAGGCGTAATAGTTGATCCCGAGGCCAAACTGGAAGAAGAACTGATAGTAAGGCCTACTTCGGAAACCATCATTTGGAGTACATATAAAAACTGGATACAATCTTACCGCGATTTGCCTTTGCTTATTAACCAATGGGCCAATGTGGTGCGTTGGGAAATGCGTACCCGTTTATTTTTGCGTACCGCCGAGTTTTTGTGGCAAGAAGGGCATACAGCCCATGCCAGCAAGGAAGAGGCAATAGTAGAAGCCGAAAAAATGATAGAAGTATACGCCACTTTTGCACGCGAATACCTGGCCATACCCGTGATAGTAGGACGCAAAAGCGAAAGCGAGCGATTTGCAGGCGCCTTGGATACTTATTGTATAGAAGCCATGATGCAAGATGGCAAGGCATTGCAAGCAGGTACCAGTCACTTCCTGGGTCAGAATTTTGCAAAAGCTTTCGATGTGAAATTTGCTACCAAAGAAGGAAATCTGGATTACGTGTGGGCTACTTCATGGGGGGTATCTACCCGCCTGATGGGAGCGCTCATCATGGCACACTCCGACGATCATGGCCTGGTGCTTCCGCCTAAGATGGCCCCTATACAAGTTGTGATTGTGCCAATTTACAAAAATATGGCCGATTTGGAGAAAATAGACAATGCTGCATTCGAAATAAAAAAGAAACTCGAGAAACGCGGCATAAGTGTAAAATACGACAACCGCGACACTCAAAAACCCGGTTGGAAATTTGCTGAGTATGAGCTCAAGGGTGTGCCTGTTCGCCTGGCAATGGGTATGCGCGACCTCGAAAAAAACGAAGTAGAACTTGCCCGCCGCGATACCTTACAAAAAACTCAGGTTTCGCAGGAAAATATTGAGGATTACATAGAAAATCTTTTGGTGGAAATACAACAGAACATCTACGATAAAGCTTTCAAATTCAGAGCCGAAAATACCTTTAAGGTAGATAGCTACGAGGAGTTTAAAAAGCAATTGGATGAAAAAGGCGGATTTTATCTGGCGCATTGGGATGGCACAGCCGAGACCGAAGCCCTCATAAAAGAAGAAACCAAAGCCACCATCAGGGTAATAACCGACGATGAGAATCCGGAACCCGGCTTCTGCATGGTTACCGGTAAGCCTTCGAAGCAAAGAGTGGTTTTTGCCCGTGCATACTAATATTTCGAAAAGTTTTAAGCGTGATGTGCGCCTGAAAGTTTTTAAACCAAAAAGAAAATAGAAAAAGGTATGAATTTCGAAACCGCTCATATAAACAGCCCCATCGGGACTTTAGAGTTGGTTGCAGTTTCGGGCAAACTCATACGATTACAATTTACAGACTTACCCTCGGAGGAAATACCCACCGAGGGTATTTTTTATGAAGCAGCCGGGCAACTGCAAGAATATTTTGCAGGAAAACGGCAGACGTTCGATTTTCCGTTTGAGCCATTTGGTACCCCTTTCGAGAAAAAAGTATGGGGAGAGTTGCTCAATATTCCCTTTGCCGAAACCATCACTTACACACAATTATCGGTACGCATAGGCAATCCGTTGGCCGTAAGGGCAGTGGGGCACAGCATTGGGCGCAATCCGCTACTCATCATCATACCCTGCCACCGGGTGATAGGCAAAGGAGGCCAAATGGTAGGATTTGCCGGAGGCATTCCCCGCAAGAAATTTCTCCTCGACCACGAACGCAATATACTCACACCGGGTTTGTTTGCTTGAAAATTCAAGCTATAATGCCTTTTATGATATTTTGCCACAGTTTGTGTATGAGATTCCTCGGTTTGATTTTAATTTCGGAAATTACTTTTTTATTAAATCGTAAACAACATATAGTCAGCGCATTAAAATAGAGCTATGTAAAGAATTTGTTAATTTATGTATAGCAAACTGACATCTCTGTATTCGATATGTGAAAAAATGTTAACTTTGCATGAGTGCTTTTTATAAGGGGCACTCATTATTATTTTAATAAAGTAATGTTTTTTTAGATATTACTATTTCTACAGAAAGGTCATTTACAATGAAAAAGCAAGAAAGAAAAGATAACAATCAGGCAGATGAACATATAAAAACATCCGAACATAAAGAACCCTTGCACAATACGTTTCAGCAACAGCCAGATACCGATCAACTTATAGAGGAGCTGCATAGCCAACAAATTGAACTTGAGTTTCAGAATCAGCAGCTAATAGATGCGCAGTCTATCATTGAAGAGAAAAGTTTACATTATAGCGACTTATTCAACGAGGCACCTATAAGCTACCTCATAGTAGATGTAAATGCGATTATAATCGATGCCAATATAGCAGCAAGCGAGTTGTTTGGCTATACCAAAGACCGACTTACCAATTTATCTTTATTCATATTTATTCCCCAAAACCAGCAACACCTGTTTTCTGCCCATTTGGCTGAAGTGGGAGAGCATAGCGGAAATAAGAAAATTTATACCCTGACCATAGATTTTGAACAAACCAGCGGGAAAAATATACATGCTCAGGTGCAGACTACATACCTTACCAGTCAGCGCGGCTATCAGTCACATTTCCGCATTGCTATTACTGATATTACCGAGGTAAGCAGAATGCAGAACGAGTTGCGTGAATCGCGCACCAACTTAGATATAGCGCTCACCGGGGGGCATATAGCCTGGTGGAAACTGAACTACGAAAATGGCATTGTAGAACACGCACCCGGCAAAGCTACCATGCTCGGATATACGGTAGACGAGTTTCCGAAACATATGATGGAAATAATGAAACTGGTGCACCCCGAAGATTACGAACCTACCATGCAAGCCATGCGCGACCATATTTTGGGTAAAAAAGATTTGTACATGTGCGATTACAGAATACGTACAAAATCGGGAGGTTTTAAATGGTATCACGACAGAGGAAAAATAGTGGAGTTTAAAAATGGTAAGCCCAGCGTGATTACCGGTTTTGTGATGGATATAAGTGACCGTAAGCACCTTGAGAATGAGCTGCATGAAATGAATTTCATGAAAGACCGGCTTATAAACATCATGGCACACGACTTAAAAAGCCCGTTTACCCTGCTTATGGGTATGAGCGAAATGCTAGAACTCAATTTCCAAAAATACACCGACGACAAGAAACTCGTATTTATAAAATCCATTGGCGATGCATCTAAACGTGCATACAACCTGTTGGCTACCTTGCTCGATTGGTCGTATGCCATGCGTCAGCGCTTATTTTTCAATCCCAAACTTACCGACCTGCATGCTATGGTTGATGAGAAGTTTGAAATTTCAAAGTCGCTGGCCATTCAGAAGAATATACAACTTATAAACAAAGTCCACAAAAATACCATGGTGTTTGCAGATGAAAATATGCTTAAAACCATTCTCCAAAACCTGATTTCGAATGCCATTAAATTTTCGTTCGAAAACGGTGAGATTATCATAACTGCCCACAAAAAGCAAAACCAATACGAGGTAGCAGTCATAGATTTTGGGACAGGCATACCCGGCGAGTACAAGGATAAATTATTTGCTATGGACAAAAATTTCACGACCCTAGGCACAGCCGGCGAAAAAGGCACTGGTATGGGATTGCTCATTTGCAAGGAATTTGTACAAAAACACAATGGCAATATATGGGTGGAAAGCAACGAGGAAGCCGGATGCAGGTTTGTATTCAGCCTGCCCAATTTCTGAAAAACCATATCTTGTTGAATTTCTAATTTTGGTTGCATCAAAAATATTTGGTTACGGAAATGGATAATATTTATATTTTCGCCCAAACTTATTTTTTAATATGCACCGATTCCTCTTTTTGCCAATCATCCTCTTTTTGTTCTTATCGTGCAATCCGGAGTGGGGTGGTACCTGTTTTACTTCTTTAGGGAAGGAAATAACCCGTGAAATAAACACGGATGATTTTAAAAATATTGAAATTTATGACTTATTTTACGTTTACCTCCAACCCGATACGGTAAATAAAGTGGTTTTTAAGGCTGGCGAAAATATTTTACCCAAAATGAAATGCGAAGTGAAAGACTCGCTCCTGAGTATTGGTGATGAAAACTATTGCGATTTTCTGAATCCGTATGATAAAATTCCGGAAGTTACCATCCATTTCAAAAATCTGGAGAATCTTTTATGTTATGGGCAGTGCCATATATATAGCGTAGATACCATTAGGGGCGAGAATATTTCAGTTCAAATGAAAAATAAAATTTCATATGCAGACCTTACTTTCGATACCAAAGTAACCAATTTCCAACTTTGGAATACCACCGGAGAATACTTTTTGAGGGGGAAAACTTCATATGCATACATCATAAATGCAGGAACGGGTTATTTGTATGCTTTTGATTTGAAAATACAAGACGAGGTATTCGTACGCCAGGAATCTACCGGACATTCATATACACAAAGTGGTAAAATAATGCAGGTACAAATGCGCAACAACGGCAACCTTTATTATATGGGAACGCCCGACTCAGTGAATATTGAAAGAATAGGCGGAAGCGGAGATGTAATTCAGTTTCTGGCCAGATGATACTACGAACATTCTATTCCATTCTTGCATTCCTTATATTGGGCATTCACAGCTTACATGCCCAAACTGACTCTACAAACGCTACGCCCGAATCTCGTTTATCTGACAACTTATTTGTGGAATATACTCATTTTTATGGCACCATCATGGATCACCGTCAAACATTGGGGTTTCTGGTGCGCGATAATCTCACTGCCTCGCAGTTTGGGGTGTATTACCGTACATATGGCACCAAATACTGGCATGCATTGTTCGGGTACCCCGAGGTAGGTGTTTCTGCTTTGTATTGGGATTTGCGAAACCCACAGCATCTGGGCTTTATAGCAGGTGCATATCCAATGGCACGCATGCGCATGGCCGGAAATCAGAAATCTAAACTCACGGTGAATGTTGGTGCAGGATTGGGCTATATTTCAAAACCCTTCGATGAGGTAAATAATTATGAATTCATTTCACTCGGGAGCTATCTCAACGGATTGTACAACATCAGTTTCTCTTTCAACCATTGGTTCAATCACAATTTTGGGATGACTGCAGATATGGGCATCACTCACCTGTCTAATGCGACTTTTGTGTCGCCCAATTTGGGATTAAATTATTTATCGGTGCGCCTCGGTTTGCGCTACGGACTTGGAACGCCTAATCCTGTTAGAAAAGCTGAAATGCCACTTACAAAAAAAGGGGTACATTTCTATATGTTTACGGCTTATGGTACCCGTCAGTTGCACAAACCCGGCGGCCCAAATTACAATGTAATTAGCCTCATATGGCAAGCTCGCAAATATTTTACCCAAAAGCACAGCATGGCTGCCGGCTTCGATTTTTTCTACGATGGTTCAGTAAAACCTCGCTTGGCAGAGCAAAACAAAACCTACAGCAACCTGAGCCAGCTCACCTATGGGGGCATGCATCTAGGGTACATCCTCAATATGGGAAAACTTATGGTCAATTTGCAGCAAGGGGTTTTCGTTTATTCTTACTTCAACCAAGCCGGTGCTGTATACCAGCGCCTGGGATTGCAATATCAGGTCACCGACAAGTGGATTGCGAATATTACATTCAAAACCTATTTTGCGTATGCAGAGTTCATTGAGTGGGGAGTTGGCTACAAAATTGGGAGCTATGGCGAAAAGAAGTAGTGCGATCCTTGTAAGCATGTTGCTTGGGCTTTCAGTTTCACTATTGGCACAAACCCATGGCCAGAAAGTATGGTTTGCCGATGGGTATGTGCAGCGTGGATTTATTTTGCCCCAGCAAGACCATTACTACTATATGCTCAGGGGGAATACACTATCGGCCAATATTGCGGTGGGCATACAGCCAGATGGGCACAAAAAATACGACCGAGACCATTTTTACATAAATCGGGGTTTTGGATTTCAGTACATAGATTTTGGAAGTCCCAGAATTTTGGGAAATGCGATGGCATTGTATTGGTTTTCGCAATTCAGAATAAAAAAAAGCGCCACTTTAGACCAGCGATTTCAAGGGGGAGTGGGTGTTTCATATATCACTCGTCCATTCAACCAGTACAACAATCTGGAAAACCTGGCCATTGGTTCCCACATAAATGTATACCTGAATGCCAGTTACGACCATTACTTGCGCATTCTTCCGCGCCAATATTTGCTCATGAGTGCGGGTATATTTCATTATTCCAACGGCAAAGTTAGCGTTCCCAACCTAGGTCTCAATTCGGTAGGTCTGAGGTTTGGGTACCGCTATGTGTTCGATGAGGAAAAATATCAGACAGTACCACGCGATACTTTGCACTTTGAGCCTTATTACAATATATGCATAAATGTGGGCACCGGATTCAAAGAAGAAGTTCCGGTAGATAATCTCAAATACCAGAATTACAACCTGACCTTGTATGCATCGCGCTTTGGTACTCCCACCCATGCCTGGGGGCTAGGTATAGAATCGATGCTCGAAAAATCGGCCCAATACCGCATATTTCTGAGTACCGGGGAGTGGATGGAATGGAAAGATTATATGCAACTGGGAGCATTTGTGATGCATACTTTCCGTTTCGGTAATCTGGATTTGCATCTTCAGGCTTCACTTTATTTGCGAAACCGGGCCCCCGTGCTAAGCAAGAATATGTACAACAAAATGATGTTGCAGTACCATCTCAGCCCCGCATGGTATGGTTTCATATCGCTCAAGGTGCATTTTGTGGAAGCCGATTATATAGGATTTGGCATAGGGCACCGTTGGGAATTGAATAGGAAATAAGGAGATAATATTGGGGTTTTAATCTATAGTGTACTACACGAACAACTTATTAATCCCAAAGGGATACCCCAGTTCGGGGTCGAACAAACTTCTCCGCAATATTATTCTATAAACCTATGATGCCGCCGGCATCAAAATAATTGATAATTGTAAGTTGATTATGCACGAAGCGGGATTACCGCCGCCAGACATCAAAGCCCCGTTAAGCCGAGGCTCCGCCTCGGTTTCATATATCCCATGAGGCTGTGCCTCATACACAATAATGCTGGCGGAGCCTGCTGGGATATATACGACGCAGGCGGAGCCTACGCCGAACGAGGGGTTTTAATCTATAGTGTACAACACGAACAACTTATTAATCCCAAAGGGATTGCAGGTTTATAGAAATTTGATAAAACAAGAAATCTGCAACCCCAGTTCGGGGTCGAACAAACTTCTCCGCAATATTATTCTATAAACCTATGATGCCGCCGGCATCAAAATAATTGATAATTGTAAGTT
>JAIFMY010000035.1 GCA_020048155.1 Bacteroidota bacterium | reverse complement strand
TATAAGCCTTTGGTAGTAAATACCGAAAAGCAATCGGACTATGCTAAGTTCCTGAATAACATCAAAACTGGTACTTCCGAACCTCGTTTCATCGACATAGAAGCCGATGTAAAACACGAAACTTTGCGCACTGGCGTAGATTTGTATTTTGTGAAAAACGATCTGAACGATGTATTCAATATTGAAATGCGTTTCGATGTAGGTACTCACTACATGCCTGAGTTGGCTTATGCTGCTGATATAATGAACTATGCAGGTACCACTACCATGGATGTGGCTACGTTTAAACGCGAACTCAGCAAATTGGGGGCTTCGTATCAGGTACGTGTTTCTGAAAGTTATCTGACTGTGATGGTGGAAGGTATAGATTCTAAACTGGAACCTACACTGGCTCTCATAAACCAGATGCTCATAAACCCTGTAGTGGAGCAAAACAAAATAGATGTATTGCTGGAAGGTGAAAAGCAAAAACGCAAAATGGAGCGCAGCGAGCCTGATGAAATATCTTCGGCTTTGTACACTTACATTCTGAAAGGCGATAATTCTTCATACATCAAAAGGCTTACACTGAAGGAAATAAAAAAATTGAAAGCCCAGGATTTGGCCAACAATTTTAAAACTGCCCTGGCATATTCAGTACAAATTCACTACACCAGTAAGATAGAAATGTCTGATTTTAAGCCTGTTTTCGAGAAAACCATACAGTTGCCTGCCAATCTGAAACAAGGTGATGCGCCTATTTATATAGAGCCTATAAAATATGGCGAAAATGTAATCTACTTTGTAAACCGCAAAGATGCCACCCAGAGCAAAATAAGTTTCCTGATAAACGGTGCACCTACAACTCCCGATGTAGCAGTAAGCCTCGAAGCGTTCAATACCTATTTTGGGGGCGATTTCAGCGGCTTGGTGTTGCAGGAAATACGCGAATTCAGATCATTGGCTTACAGTGCCTATGCACTTTACTCCCCAGCCAACAAAGTGGGCAGGGTAGGGTATTTCAGAGGTGGACTCGGCACCCAGTCCGACAAAACCGTTGAAGCCATTGAAGTATTCAACAACCTCGTTCGCGAAATGCCTAACAAAGAAGACCGCCTCGATTTTATACGCGATTACCTCAAGCAATCTTCACTTACACGCAAACCAACCTTCCGAAACCTCAGTACCGTGGTTGAAAGCTGGAAGCTAATGGGCTACAACGATGATCCATCTAAGATTAAATGGCAAAAGTACGAGTCATTGACTTTCAAAGACATAGAGGAATTTTATACTGAAAATATAAAATCTAAGCCTATGGTTATTACAATCGTCGGAAACAAAAAGAATATCGACATGAAAGGACTCAAACAAAACGGATGATAGCGCAATGCTTTTATCCGTTTTTTTGTTATATTTGAATCTGGCTGTTTTTGCTAAAGAAATTTCAATTCACTCTATTATGAAAATCAAAATTGTTCAAGCCGATAACTATAAATTACAAGCAGTAAAAATTATCAGATTCCTTACTACTTCCGACTTGAAATCTGCTAAAGAAGCAGTGGATAATAAGTTGGAAATAGAAATGGACAATACCTACGATAATCCGGCAAATGTGCGTGATGTATTTATAGCCCACAATCTCAAAACAGATTTTGATATAGTAAACAATACCATAGTTGTTAGTATTTTGGGGCCCCTGCATCAAGACAACAATAAAATGGCGGAGCATAGCACCCCTAAGCATGATTCCAACGAGCCTACTTTCGACGAAATTGCGGCTGAGCTTATACCCGAGGCACAAAAGATACCCCACGCAATATTCAATGCCCCTAAAAATCCTGAGAATTCTTTTTACAAAATAAACTCTAAGAAACAGGATGAAAGGCCCGGAAGCACCACCCAGGTGCAGGCTTACCTGAGTCAGCAAAATCATAACAAAGCAATCAACACGGGTCTTACTACGGCTGTCTTCATGGCGCTCGCATTTTCTGTCCTCAATTGGACTGTGTTCAATATTCCTTTTTACATTTATTCTTTAGCCATGGCTTTTGGCATTTCATATCAAATGCGCAAAAAGGGGCAAATGCTCGATGTGAAATATGGGTTTACTGCAGCTAAATACTTTCTGATAGCTACCTATGCAGTTTACGCCAGTTCTGTTGTCAGGTTTTTGGTGAACGATTTGCTCAATTTCAATGAATTTCTCTACTCATTTACTTTCGGCATTTTAAATGATGGAAACTGGGGTGCCCTTATTATTGGTTCCTTAATATCGGTGTTCAATGCCTACCGTACTGTTCCAAAAGACATACGTGAAGAGGTTATGCGACTCAATAAAGAACTTCAAAAGAGAGATATGGTTTATAATACTGGAAAAGGCATCATTTCCAAATCCAATTCTTCCTCCAAAAAGCAAAATTCAGCAGATCATAAAATTGCAAACAATGTTGTGTTGCCAAAATACTTGCATGGCGAAAGCAAAGAAATTGATGCCCGTAAGAAAAGCCGACGTGATGATTATCAGAAAATTAAAAATAAACATCGCGATGAAGAAAATGAAAGAATGGATACCAACAGGTTCAACAAAAGTGGGAAAGAAATAAAATTTTAGGTAAAACATTTAAACAAACATGAATCGTACCGCATTGGTTTTCGGCGCTACCGGAATGGTAGGGCTTGCGCTTGTAAAAGAGCTTATTGCTAATAAGCAATATACCAGCATTATGCTATTTGTTCGCCGGAACCTCGATATTTCCGATGAGCGGTTGAGCCAGATTATAATCAACTACGATAATATGGCCGAAATGGCTCCGCTCGCAGTGGGACACGATTTGTATTGCTGCCTGGGGACGACTATGGCTAAAGCCGGCTCTAAACTTGCTTTCCGCAGGGTAGACTATGATTACCCTGTGCAAATTGGTCAAATAGCTATAAAAAACGGTGTAGAAAATTATACACTCATATCTTCTATCGGTGCCAATAAATCGAAATTCAGTTTTTACCTGAATACAAAATTTGAAACTGAAGAAGCCATCAGAGCCCTCAATTTTAAGCGTTTCAACATAGTCAGACCATCGTTGCTGTTGGGTGATCGGGATGAGAAACGAACTGGTGAAAAAATTGGCATTGTACTCGATAAATTGCTTTCACCGCTTTATTTCGGGAAAATGAAAAAGTATGCCGGCATACAATCTCGAACAGTGGCGAGGGCTATGATTCAGATTACTTTGTCCGACAAAGATGGTAGGGTTTATGAGTCTGATGAACTTCAGATTTTGGGCAAATAGTTTTACCCTCATTTGTAAGATGCACACCCAAAAATACAATACCGAATTACAGACTACTTCCGACGGTTCGCATACCTTATATCGTTCCGATATAGATGAGCATTACCACAGCACCCATGGTGCCATTACCGAGGCTGTGCATGTGTATGTGCGTGCGGGCATGTTGCAGGTTACAAACTCGCCCATCAGGATATTTGAAGTTGGGTTTGGTACAGGGCTCAATGCTCTGGTAAGCCTGCATGAAGCGCAAAACAGCAATTTGCTAATTGAATACACAAGCATAGAATTCAATGTGTTGAGCTCGGAAAAGTATCTGGCTTTGAACTATGGCAGTATATTGAACCTGGATGAAGCCTGGGCAACCATTCACCATGCAAACTGGAACGAAAAAGTTAAACTGAACGATTTTTTTACCCTTTACAAAATAGAAGCGGACTGGCTCAGTTTTGAAACCGATGAAAAATTTGATGTAGTGTACTACGATGCCTTCGCTCCTGAGAAACAGGAAGAAATGTGGTCGGAAAAACTTTTTCAGAAAATATACAATATGCTCAATACCCATGGCATGCTTGTAACGTATAGCGCCAAAGGAATCATAAAACAAGCGCTACGTGCAGCCGGATTTAAAATAAAACGCCTGCCCGGACCTCCGGGCAAGCGCCATATGATTCAAGCAATCAAGATTTAACCCAATTGTTCTTTGTCTCTTTTGAAAACAGACTTTTCTGAATGCGATTTCATTTTCTTGAACCCTATATACCAAAGCACTATGATGAAAGGTATAAAGGTGAGCAGGAGCAAATCGTTTTCGGACATGAGGAAAAAATCGTAGAGCCCATGCAATAGAAATGGCACTAAGAATGCCAGAAACATGTAATACGTTTGCTTTGCGGGAACAAATTTGGCAAGGCCAAAGTAAAATCCCATAGCTACGCCAAACAATGCATGTGCGGGTACTGCAGTAAGCGCCCTGAGTATGCCCGTGCCTACTCCGCTTTCAATCACGTAAAAAATATTTTCGACAGCCGCAAAACCAAGTGAAATGTAGGTAGCATACAAAATGCCATCAAACAACTCGTTGAAATTGCGATTGCGCCATACTATCAGCAAAAAAGCCAGATATTTAAATAGCTCCTCGGTGAATGAAGCTACTACAAAGGCATCGTATCCCACATAAATCAAGAATCGTTCAGGCAAGTCGGAATATTCGTATTGACCGAATCCGTCGAGTTCAGTTAGGATAAAAAAATTGTTGGCAAACTTGGTAAGCCATACCTCTACTACCAAAATGGGCACAGTTATAACAGCGCCTACTGCCAACGAAATCAACAATGGCTTGATGGGTTCTTTTTCGTATTTATCACGTGAATAAAGATATAGAAGGACTATAAGAACCGGTGCAAGGGCTACAAGTAATAATATTTCCATGGTATACTCTTTTTTTACGAAATATACATATTTTTTGAATGTATAATTCTGTGTTGCGAAATTATTTGGGGAGGAATATGATGTGATGAGTTCTTGGGATTCCAGAAATACACCAATGGGGTAAAACATGAATAGCCCAGAACGAAGTTCGAAGGATTATGAATATGCCAGAAATCGGAACCCCTTGGATTTCAGTTTGAATCTTCCAGACTTATTTCGGACTACACAACTTAAAAATACTGATTCAGAAATGGTTAAAACTACCGCTGTGGATAAAACGAATTGAACGATCTTTTCTTTTTAACAAAATAAGCCCAAAGCAAACTTTTGTGCACCATAGCCGGCGCATTGTTCAGCAAACTCTGCTCTCTGATGTGCTTACGCTGCCATAATAGTTTGGGCAAAGAGAAATAAAATGCGAAATGCGATTTTATTACACTGAACAGAAATTTTGGATGACCTTGAAATATGTATAGAACTGCAGAAAGCCCATCGAGTACCAATCTTGTAAGTATTAGCGGCAGCAGATGCAAGTATGGCAAATTGCGAAAAAGCATAAATAAGCTATTTCGGTGATTGAGATAAATTTTGAAAGGATGCTTATTGGGCAAAGTACCGCCACCCACATGATATACTTTTGAGAAAGGCAAGCACCAAATTTCGCTTCCCATTTTTTGAAAACGCCAGCATAGGTCTATTTCTTCCATATGAGCAAAAAAATCTTCGGCAAATCCTCCGGCTTCCAAAAAATCTTCGCTGCGCACAATCATACAAGCTCCTGTAGCCCAAAATATTTGCATTGGTACGTCGTGCTGTCCTTTGTCTTCTTCCACTATATCGAGCATGCGCCCCCGGCAAAACGGATACCCCAGATAGTCCAGAAAACCCCCAGCAGCACCGGCGTATTCAAACATGGTTTTGTTGTGGTATGAAAGTATTTTTGGTTGAACAGCAGCTACCTGAGGTCTTTCTTCCATAAAACTGATGATGGGAGTAAGCCAATCTGGTGCAACTTCAATATCAGAATTAAGTATTACATAGTAATTGGCATCAATGCGAGCCAGTGCACGGTTGTATCCACCAGTAAAACCATAATTTTTATCAAAAACTATGGTTTCAACAGTAGGATAGTTTTGTGCCAAAAAAGCAAGCGAATCATCGGTAGAGGCATTGTCGGCCACTATGATACGGCATGCTTCGGTTTGGGTATTTGCTATAAGGGATGGTAAAAACTGCTCAAGATATTTACGGCCATTCCAATTGAGAATTACAACTGCTACCGTGGGGGCTGATTTCATATTTTTTTCAGGAATTGAAAATATCTTTTACTGCTTTCAGAAAGTCGTTATAAATATGTGCGTTGGTGGCAATTATTTCTTTTCCGTATACATAGGTATCTCCTCCTTCAAAATCTGAGACGGTGCCTCCTGCCTCGGTTACGAGCAATGCACCGGCGGCTACATCCCAAGGCTGGAGACTATATTCGTAAAATGCCTCGAACCTTCCACAAGCAACGTATGCCAAATCGGTAGCAGCAGAGCCTAAGCGGCGAAGACCGTGTGAGTTTTTCATGAAATAAGAAAGCGAATTCATGAATAAATCTAGCCTGGAATAATTATAGTAAGGAAATCCGGTAGCTATCAGCGAATCGTTTATACTAGTTGCATTCGAAACCTGTATTCTGTTTCCATTCAGGAAAGCGCCCTGTCCTCTGATGGCATAGAAGCACTCGTCCATGCTAATTTCATACACCACACCTATTTCGGGTACGCCATTTATAACCAAAGCCACGCTTATGGCATAAGGGTTTAGACCATGTATGAAATTGGTGGTTCCATCCAATGGGTCAATTATCCAAAGATTTGCATTTTCAATGGTTTCAGTAGTCCCTTCTTCTGCCAAGAAAGCACTATCTGGCAACAAATTGGCCAATCCGCTTACCAGCATTCGCTCTGCAGCCTTATCTACATAGGTTACAAAATTGTGTACCCCTTTGTGTTCAACTTTAGAAATATCAAATTTCTGACGTTCTTCTTTTATAAACGTCCCTGTTTGTTTTACCACATCTATGGTAGCAAGGCAGAGAGATTCTGACAGCATTCTTAGTATGTTTTTAATTTTTCTTTGTTTCTGTATAGGACAATAACTCCTGCAATACCAAGGAGAATAGAGAATGTGGAAATTATTTCGGCTTGGGTGATTTCTGCACCGAATATATGGTATACGTTGTTTACTCGTATTTTCTCAATAAAAAAGCGTTCAAATCCAGCAAATATCAGGTATATAGAGAATATCATACCCGGAATATTGATTCTCTTACGTATAAACCACAATACTAGGAATATCACAATCATCATAGTGGTTTCGTAAATGGGGGTAGGGAAAACCGGATTTACCAGTGCATGGCAATGTTTTCCGGCACAGTCGGCCATAACTTCGCCTGCATTGATAACGTTGTTTGGGTAGTGCGATGACCAAACCCAGTCGGGCAACCAACTGAGTGAAGAGGGAATTGCTTGCGTATTTTCGACCCCCCAACAACCATCGCCAGATATTTGACAACCCATGCGACCCACTGCATAAGCTATAGCCAGCGCTGGAGCAGCCACATCGGCCACATGCAGCACTTTCATACCATGTTTGCGTGTATACCATATTACAGCTATGGCGCCAAATATAAGTCCACCGTAAAACGAAAGACCACTGAATGAGAGAAGTGCATCTATCGGGTTGGCTATCAGGTCGTCTATATTTTCGAGGTTGTGAGCTATTTTCGAACCAATAATACCGGAAACTGCAGCGACCATCAAAATGTTTCCAGTCTGCTCATGCGGACGTATCAATTTCGTTTCCAAACGGGGCTTTGCAAGCTTTTGTTTGTTTTTATCGCGCCATGTGAGGTACACAGAGCCTGCCGCAAATAAAATGCCACCCAGCCAGCTTCCATCTCCCGAAAGAATAAATTTCTGGGGATTGTCTACAAAAGTGGAGTAATCGGTGATAGCATATAAAAGTTTGAAGCCTATTACAAAACTTACCAATCCGGAAATGGCCATTTCCTGCCAGTTAGCAGGTTTTCCAATCCATTCTTTACGCTCGGTAGCTTTAAGTTTGCCTTCTTTTTCTTTCCTCTTAAACTCATTTACGATAACCCAGGCGCCAGCCAAAAAGGCCATAGCCACCATGAAACCGTAACTCTGAATGGGAAGTGGTATATGAATGCCAAAAATCCCTTCAATCAAATCCGTTAGTGTTGGGTACATAGTTCAAATCTTTATTTTGCACGCAAAGATATGTATTTGTGCGAAGTATCCAAGAGTTGAAAGAATTTACAACTCAGGGCATAGGTATATGTGTCTTTATGAATTAGTAAACAGCCTATTAACAGTTTTTGTGAATTAGATGTTGAAAATATTAACTTGCAGACAAAACATATTTTTTTACTTTTGTAAGCCGTCTGCCCACCTACCGGAATTTGCCGGACGTTTGTGGGTGATTTCATCTGATAAAGAATAAATTAATACATAAAAAAATGAAGTTTGTAGTATCTAGCTCAGAACTTTTAAGCAATTTACAAGCAATTAACAAAGTTATTACTACTAAAAACACATTGCCCATTCTCGACAATTTCCTTTTCGAACTGGAAAGCAACGAATTGGTTATTACCGCATCTGACCTTGAAACAACCATGGTTACCCGTCTGATGCTTGATAATGTGGAAAGTGCTGGTTCTATTGCTATTGAGGCAAAACGCCTTACTGATATATTGAAAGAATTTCCGGAACAACCTCTTACTTTCGACATCAATACCGATGCATTTTCAGTTGATATCTACTCAGAAAATGGTAAGTATAGCGTAATAGGGCAGAATGCTGAAGATTTTCCTAAATCGCAAGAAATTAATAGTAATAGTGTAGTACTCGATATTCCGGTAGATGTACTTTTACGTGGAATTTCTAAAACCGCTTTTGCTACTGCTGACGACGAACTTCGTCCAATTATGAATGGTATTTTTGTTGAATCAAAAGAAAACAGCATTACCTTCGTAGCTTCAGATTCACACAAAATGGTGCGTTATCGCCGTCACGATGTAAAAGCTGCTCAGGATTCTTCTTTCATCCTTCAGAAAAAACCAGCTGCATTGCTCAAAAACATCATTGCTAAAATGGATGGCGTAGTTCGTCTGAGATTCGACAGCAAAAATGCCCGTTTCGAGGTAGCCAATTATACACTTATTTGCCGCCTGATAGAGGGCAACTACCCAAATTACGAATCGGTAATTCCTAAAATCAATTCCAATAAACTTATCATCGACCGTGGTGATTTTGCTACCACCATTCGCCGTGTGGCTGTATTTTCAAATCAGGCAAGCAACTTGGTGAAACTTGCACTCGAAGGCAATCAAGTGACCATTTCTGCCCAAGACCTCGATTTCTCAATTTCGGCTTATGAAAAACTGAGTGCCAGCTACGATGGTGTAGATATGAACATTGGTTTCAAATCTAGCTTCCTGCTCGAGCTACTCAACAACACCGCTTCGCATATGGTGGTTCTTGAAATGAGCGAGCCAGCCAAAGCCGGTCTTATAGTTCCTTTCGAGCGCGAAATGGAAGACGAAGATTTGCTCATGCTTATCATGCCTATGATGATAACTGCGTAACCTATTGAGATTTAAATAGAAAAATTCTTTTATAATCGTACAAAAACGCTTCAATGCCATAAAAGCATGAAGCGTTTTTGTTTTATTCGTGTGTAAATTGATTGATTTAATATTATCTCCCGCTTTTTTCATTCGAAACAGAAAGGGGAATGTTTTATTTGTTTCAAAGTAAATTTTTTATCTTTGCCTTTATATATAAGCAGATATGAAAATTGTAGATAAGGTAATTTCAAAGTTGGAAGATTATATACGCAACAATGTTTATGAAAATATTGAATCTGATGCCTTTGAACTTAAAAGCCAACCTGCAAATAAAAAAGATACAGCTTTCAATTCCATAAAACAAACCATTTGTGCTTTTCTGAATACCGATGGGGGAATTGTTTTAATAGGTGTGAAAGAGGATGTACATGCTAGAAAATACATTTTTACTGGGTATAATAGCGATTTTGAGGAAATTTTTAAAAGCCTTCATAAAGATTTGGTAAACGATGCCAATAATCTGAATGTTGATGTAGAGGATTATATAACGCTGAAGCTTCACGATTTTCTTGGCGGAAAAGTTCTTGCCATTTACGTGGATAGTTTGCCGCACGATAAAAAGTACGTTTTTTATAATAAAATAGCTTATACGCGCAAACTGACCGGTGATCATCCAATAGGAAAATTAAAAATTGAAGCACAGGAAGAGTATAAACAGGAAATACAATATGCCAAAGAACTAAGACCTGTTGTAAATTCAGGGTTGGAAAACTTGTCGGTAGATAAGCTCAACGATTATATATACTGGATAAACCGGGAAATAAAAATTGAAAGTACAAAAGCGGACATTGAGCAGGCTAAATCATTTTTGATTCGCAAATCATTCATCACTAAAGACGATCATCAGCCTACAATACTTGGTATGTTGGTGTGTGGACAAAATCCCGATGATTTTCTGGGTACTCGCTGTCAGGTAGATTGTTATGTGAATGCTCCCTTGCAAATAGCACAAAGTAAGAAAGTAATTAAAGACAATATACTTTCGCTTCTCGAAAGTGGCTTCAGTTTCGTATTTAGAAATATTCAAGTAGGTATAAAAGCTGAAAATAGTGGATCGGAATTGCCTGAGTATCCTGAAAATCTGATTAGGGAATGTATAAACAACTCTTTGGCGCACAGAGATTATACTATCGACAGATTTATTAGCATCGATATTGTTCCACAGAAACATATTGAAATACGCAATCCGGGTGGATTTAAAAAAACTTTGATACTTGAAGATGCAAACCATGAAATCCCCCTTAGAAGAATAGTACCCAATCAGAAGCCTGTTAATCCTAAACTGGCCGATGTACTGAAAGTGTTCAACAAATACGAGGGAAAGGGAATAGGCATGGCCACGCTGGTAAATGAATGCCTGAACGATAGAATCGATATTCCCTTTTATAAGTTCAGAGATGAAAACGATATTTCGCTTATCATTCAGAAAGGTAAATTGTTGGATAAGAATTTCGAGAATATACTCTACATTTACTCAGGTTTCATAAAAGAACTGACCGATGGCGAAGAGCTTAGTTCTGGCCAGAAGCACATTCTGGCGTATTTGTATAAGTCGGAAAGAGAAAATGAAAAGTACCATTATACCATATTATTAACTCCGGATAATAATCATTTTGATGCCATCAGGTCTTTAGAAAAATGTGGACTAATATACAAACACGAGCTTAGTACCAGTATTCATCCTGTGTTTGTAGTGCACCGCGAATTGATGAAGGAAAATTTTAATGCAGAATTGCGTAAGATATTTGGTACTTATTATACCGAATTGGCCGGCGAATACAAAGAATGTCTGAAACTCATTTACCAGATAAACACTTATAGCCAGACTAAATCTGTATCGGCATCGCAAATTGCGAATATGTTGTATTCCCAACAATTTGGCGATACCGGAAGTATTCAGAGCATAGATAATTTTAAACGTAAAGTCCGGAGTATGTTCAATAAGTTGGAATCGTCCGGATTCATTGTGAAAAATGATAAACGTTTCACGATAAACCGCGATTTTATGCATGGCCGCATCTGAAAAATGTAATTTTTACCTTCTCTTTTCCACAAAACAAAAAGGCAGCCCGATTTTCAGGCTGCCTTTTTTGTATCAGTTTTATAGGTGCTAAAGCTGCACTATGAGTGTCATTTTATTATCCAGTCTGAGAATTTCGAGTGTGATGCGGTCGCCTGGAATAAATTTCCCAAGACGATCCATATACTCGTAAATGTTTTTCACCGGCATACCGTTTATGCCAATCACAAAATCGCCGCGTTGCATGCCGGCAAGTGCTGCAGGGCCTCCGGGGGTTATGGCATCGGCTTTTACTCCTTTGTTTTCGGTATCGCCAAAAGCAGGCATTATGCCTAAGCGTACCTTCATGCCTCTGCGACCAGATGAGCCGAAATCTTTTGGACCGGCCTCTTTGAATGCGAGTTTGTTTTCAGCTTTGGCAGCGTGTATGAGCATATGATGTGCAAAGTCTGTTATTTTCTCAATTCCACTTGTGTTTATAAGATTCACATCGTCTTGAGGTAGGTGATAGTCGTCGTGCGCACCGGTGTTCATATACAATACCGGAATGTTTTTGGCATAAAACGATGAATGGTCGGATGGACCTGTTCCGGTGGTCGATTTTTCCAATTTCAGTCCCAAGGCATTGCCTGCAAGGGTAGTGAGGCTGTCGAATT
>JAIFMY010000009.1 GCA_020048155.1 Bacteroidota bacterium | reverse complement strand
TGGCTGCCAGTTCTTTACCAAATTTTGTGGCCAAATGTGTACGAATGAATGCATGCATTTCTTGTGCTTGTGCAGCTGAAGCGGTTTTGCCTGTACCTATGGCCCACACAGGTTCGTATGCTATTACAACTTTCGCAAATTCTTCAGCACTTAGCTCGAATAAGGTATGGTCTATTTGTTTTTTTACCACATCAAAATGTATATCTGCTTCGCGTTCAGCAAGTACTTCACCTATGCAAAAGATAGGGGTCATGTCGTTTTGCAGCACTTGCTTTAGTTTTGCAAGAAGTATGGCATTATTCTCGCCATAATAGGCACGTCTCTCAGAGTGTCCTATTATCACTGCATCTACCCCCAGCGATTTAAGCATACTGGCCGAAACCTCTCCTGTAAAAGCCCCCTTTGCCTGATCTGAGCAGTTTTGGGCTGCTAGCCATAAAGGCGAGCCTTCCAAAACCTTTTTTACTTCACTCAGGTGCACAAATGGCGTAGCCAGACATACTTGCACATCGTTTACCGGCGATTCGGCTAGCATGCTTACAACCTCAGTAGCTAGGTTCACCCCTTCAGCCACCGTGGTGTTCATTTTCCAGTTTCCTGCAACAATTTTCTTTCTCATAGTTTCAGTGTTATTTAAGGAATTGTGTTTTTAATGTTTCTGAATCCGGTACATCGTTGTAATGCCACATGGCTAACACTGTACCTTTTTTTAGCAATACAAAGCCTGGATTTGCCCGTACTATGGTTTTGAGCATGGTTGCATCGGCCAGGTAAAATGGGTATTCCAATCCCAGTTTTTCGGCGATTGATTCTATTTGATCTGGCCCCGTAGACGTGAGGGCATAAAATCCACTGTGCTCATTCCTGAAAAGTGAATACAATGCATTGCATTTTTCCAAAGCTTCCACATTGCTATTTTCCAGATTGTATGCAACCATAATCATAGCGTATCCTTCTCGTTCAAGCAGTGCCGGAATTATGTCGCTACCTTGCTCTATACCCAGTAAAGAGTCAGATTGCAACGCTTCTGCAACAAAATCGTGAATGGGTGGCTCATATCCTTTCTCAATCACTATAGGACCTTCAGTTTTGTCGGGCAAAAGTTCAAATTTCTCAGGATTCTGCCAAGTGGTATCGTTGAGGTAATCGTCGGAAGTGATACGGGATATTTCCTGAGTACCCAGGTTTTTCATGTGATAGTAGTATATACTTTTCTCCTTGGGAGCATCTTCGGGTATGCGCATATTATTGGGCAGGTATGTACCTACTTTGTATGGGCGAAAATCTATTACCGGCAAATGGCGGTAATTGTACACCTGAAATACAAGCACAGCTGCTGCACTTAGGGCAAGCAAAGCAAATTCTACCTTCGGTATAAAATATTTCTCGAATTTGTTGCGGTAAAGGAATACTACTACCACCAACGCCGAAATGACAACGTTTTTGTAGAAAGTTTGCCAGTTTGTCATTTTCATGGCATCGCCAAAGCAGCCACAATCGTTCACTGCATTGGTAATAGCCAAGTACAGGGTGAGAGGGGTAAAAAGCACCATGAACAGCAATGCAGCCCAGGCTCCCCATTTTATTTTAAAATTAATAAGCAAAGACATGCCTGCCAAAAACTCTACCGTGCTTAGCAAAATGGCCAGACTGAAAGATGCCTCTGCAGCCCAGGGCAAACCAAAAGCATTGAAATAGTCGGTGAACTTATAAGTAGAACCCAGAGGATCTATGGCCTTTACAAAACCGGAAAACACAAAGAGTGCCCCGGCCAATATTCTGCTGATGAATGTTATGTATTTCATAATGGTTTTAAATTTGGTTTAAGAGCCAGAAAGTTTGATAAGGGCAAAAACCGAATAGTTGATGATGTCGTAATAGTTGGCATCCACTCCTTCAGACATAATGGTTTTTCCTTCGTTTTCTTCTATTTGTCTAATTCTGAATATCTTCATGAGTATGAGGTCGGTAATACCGGAGATACGCATTTGCCGCCATGCTTCGCCATAGTCGTGATTTTTGCGTTTCATCAACTCAAGGGCTTCATTGGCGTATTTGTTATACAACAACACGGCTTCTTCGGTATCCATATCTATGCTGTCTGAGTGTCCTTTATCCATCTGTATGAGGGCTACTATGGAATAATTGATGAGCGCAATGAACTCCGATGATATATTTTCGTCCACTTTTTGCTCCTTCTTGGTTTGGATAGACCGTATACGCATTATTTTTATATACAGCTGATCTGTAAGCGATTCTAGCCTGAGTATACGCCACGCAGCATGATAATCCTGTAGCTTCTTCCCAAAGATTTCGCGGCATGTATCTATAACTTGTAAAAATTCTTGGTTGGTGTTATGTTGCATCTGTTTAGTTCGAATTTATATAATTGCCCCAAATTTGGAGAAAATTATAGTATTTTTGTCATTAAATTTTCATAAAATACAAAATATACTATGCAAATTTATCCCGGTTTTCTTTACAAACGCCAGTACATCAATTGTAAAGGGAAAATAATGGATATAAGCAAGCCATTGGTAATGGGGATTTTAAATTTTACACCCGACTCATTTTACGATGGTGGAAGGTACAACGAGCTTTCGGTTGCCATGCACCAGGCCGAGAAAATGATACTTGAAGGTGCTGCTATACTTGATGTAGGAGCCCAGTCGTCGCGACCCGGAGCCCGCATGCTCAGCTATGAGGAAGAATCTGAACGTTTGTGCCCCTTGCTTGAGGTATTGAGTAAAAATTTTCCGGATATCCCCCTTTCTGTTGATACGTTTCATGCCCGGATAGCGGCGCAATCTGTAGAGAAATATGGTGCGGCTATTATCAACGATATCTCTGCCGGCGATTTTGACCCGGAAATGATTGATACCATTGCCAGGTTGCAGGTGCCATACATCATCATGCATATGCAAGGCACACCTACCAATATGCAGCAAAATCCGGTTTATACCGATGTTGCAGCTGAGATTTCTCTCTATTTGGCCAATAAAATTAATACACTTACCAGCAAGGGAATAAACGATATAGTAATTGATCCCGGGTTTGGGTTTGGCAAAACTCCTGAGCATAATTTTGAATTGTTGAAAAAACTGTCTCAGTTCCGAATTTTTGAATTGCCAATACTTGTTGGGTTTTCTAGAAAATCAATGATATACAAAACTCTTGATTTGACCCCCAGCGAAGCACTCAACGGCACTACAGTGCTCAACGTGCTCGCCCTTGAACGAGGGGCAAACATACTCAGGGTGCATGATGTGGCTGAGGCCGTGCAAGCTATCAAACTAGTAAATAAAACTATAGGTGAATGGAGTTCATAGATTTCAGAATAAATGACTTTATAGATATATTGCTCGTTGCATTTCTGATGTTCCAGTTGTATCAGCTTATCAAAGGTACAGTTGCCATACATATATTTGGTGGCATATTTGTGCTTTACATCATATGGCTTGTAGTGCGTGTACTCAATATGCAACTGCTCAGCGCCATACTCGGGCAGATAATGGGAGTTGGGGTAATTGCATTGCTCATTATTTTTCAACAAGAAATTCGTAGGCTTGCCTTGCTGATAGGTACCAAGTATTTTACAGGATTCAACCTTTCGCTCGATGGTTTTGTTGAAAATTTTGTGGGGAAGGATGAGAATGTAAGAGTGCATGCCATCATACGTGCTTGCGTAAATATGGCAGAATCCGGCACAGGCGCTCTCATTGTGATTGCAAATAAATCTGAGTTGGATTCCTACTCTGAAACCGGGCAATTGCTCGATGCGCGCACGTCTATTGACCTCATTGAGACTATTTTCTTCAAAAATAGCCCATTGCATGACGGTGCAGCCATTGTGATTGGCGACCGCATACATGCTGCCCGCTGCGTACTGCCTGTTTCTGAAAATCAGAATATACCCAAAGAATTAGGCTTGAGGCACAGATCCGCAGTTGGAATTACCGAAGTTACAGATGCTTCGGTGATTGTGGTGTCTGAAGAAACGCACCATATCTCTTATGTGAAATACGGTGAAATTAAACGAAATATATCCCCCATAAGTCTCAGGCAGATTTTGGAAGAAGAGCTTTTGACTAAAAAGGATAACAAATCTGGCTGGAAGGAAAAATTGACCCAGTTATTAAAGTTTAAATCCAGTTAAACTTGAGGCGCATATTCATTTCAATATACAAACAAATTGAACGTGATAGAATACATATTAAAATACCTGAAACTTAAAATTCCGGGAATAGAACATGCTGAGCATCATGTGTCCTCATATGGTAGCTTTTATAATGAGCTTTCTGATATAGAAAGCAAAGGATATCACCGTGATTTTTACGATTATATGCTTGCATTATACGGTCTACTGCTCCAATACCGAGGCAGTGAACCTAGTACAGGTTTGCTTGCAGATATTCTTATTCAGGCATATAGTGCTCCTGCTTATCCATTCGATCCCGATTGGCTCGATTCTGCGTCGCAGCCTTCATTCGAAGAATTGATGGAAAGTAAAAGCAGCGATGAGGGGTTTGAAGTATTGTATAAGGCGATGCGTTTTCAGATATCAGAATTATATCGAATGAAAGATAACTGGCCATCACAGCAAGAGCAATTGTATGGTTTTACTTCACCTTCAGGCAATCGTTGGGAAAACCTTCATCCTATTTACAACCTGAAATCTGGTATCCGCTGCATGAAAGACTATAAAATGGATACCGATAGAATATCTTGGCACTATTTGGCCATAGCTTTTGAGTTCGGAAGGGTTTACGAATAAATTTTAATCATACTGATGCTTCAATTCTTTGAATCGCTCTTTGCCGACTATTCGGCTTATACACTTGTGGCTGTTACACTATTGGCTTTCATAGCCGGCTTTATAGATTCTATGGTGGGTGGCGGCGGTCTTATTCAGTTGCCGGCACTCCTCATTCACCTGCCGCAAACGCCATTGCCGGTATTGTTTGGAACCAATAAAATAGCTTCGCTGGCAGGCACCAGCGTGGCAGCATTTCGCTATGCCAGGCGTATAAAATTCAATTTCAGACTTTTGTTCGTAGTTTCATTTTTTGCTTTTGTTGGCTCTGGCTTAGGCGCCAAAATGCTCACTTACCTGAGTGCCGACAAATTAAAACCCTTGGTGCTGGTAATTCTCATTGTCATAGCTATATATACTTTTATTAAAAAGGATTTAGGTTCATTCCAAACCAAATCTTTGCCTTTCAGAAAACAATTGATATATGGCGGACTCATTGGCTTCGTGGTAGGTTTTTACGATGGATTTTTTGGACCGGGGACAGGAAGTTTCTTTGTATTATTCTTTGTGGTGGTGCTCGGTTTTGAATTTGTGGCAGCCTCGGCCTATTCCAAAATAGTAAATAGCATGACCAATGTTTCCGCTCTCATGGTTTTCGTAAGCCAAGGCCAGTTTATAGGCGGAATTGCCGTGCTCATGGCTTTTGCCAATGTAGCAGGAAGCATAAGTGGCAGCGGCCTTGCTCTGAAGAAGGGAAATGGTTTTGTGCGCATCATTTTCCTGGTAGTAGTTTCTATTATGATACTCAGATACGGATACGATGTGATACAGGCAGAATAGCTTGAGATACAGTAACACTGAGTCAGCTTTCTCAATTTCATTTCATCCTCATAGTAGGGCACTGATTGCAACATACAATCAGTTATTCCCCGGCCTGCAGGATGCCCACTGCAGGCCATTTTTTTTAGTGTATTCTTGTTATGTGTGATGCTTTAATGGAACGCGGATGACACGGATTTTCAAACGCAGATAATAATGTTTTCTGAATATGAATCTTTGTAAATCAGCGTTGTATGCATCTGCGCAAATCTGCTTGCAATTTCTGAACTAATGCATCAAGCATTCCCAGTTTTATACATCTCTCATTTCATCCACCCATCTACTTTGTCTTTTATTTTTATGAGCAGGCTGGCCATTTGGGTTTTGAAATCTTTACGGTCGGATTCCAGAGCAGGGGTTTGTCCCTCAACGCTGTACATTTGCTCCATCAGGTTCAGGAGTTCGTTTTCTATCATGCCACGCATGGGCAGTTTGGCCATCATGCCATACATGGCGGCGTTTCCTTCATTTTTCAATTCCTGATGGTTTTTTACATACTCAACAGCTTCCCGCAAGTCTTCCAGATACTGACCCATGGTGGTTTCGTGAATGGGAGATACCATGGCGTGCAGGCAGGGAGGTTTGGGCTGGCGGTCTATATGCCATCCTTTTTTCTCCATCTGGTCACCTACGGCGTAAATATCTATTTGGGGCGAAACGGAATGGTAGGCAAATAAGCTCGCATGCGGAGTGCCCAAGAGTGCAAGCCCCTCTATGGATTTTATCCCCTGAGTCAGTTTATCCGTAGTTTGCATGATGCGCTCGGCAGTTTCGATATAGCTGTTTTGCCCCATGTACATGAGCGTAGCCCATGCAGCCGCTATGGCGCCACCCGGACGAGTCCCCAGAAGCGCAGGAGAAACGAACATACCACCTGTCCACTCACTGTTTACAAAAAACTGATGGCGCAGGTACTCCATATTTCGGTACAGCAATATGCTGGCACCTTTGGCCGCAAAACCATATTTGTGTATATCGGCAGAAATGCTGGTCACACCCGGCACGCGGAAATCCCACAAAGGCAATTTGCGGTTGTTTTTTTCTATAAAAGGCAATATAAAGCCTCCCACGCAGGCATCCACGTGTAAAGGCAATTTGTATTTCAGAGCCAGTGCGCCCAGTTCTTCTATGGGGTCTATGGTACCAAAAGGGTAGGATGGAGCAGAACCCACTATGAGGATGGTGTTTTTGTTGATACGTTTTTCCACCTCAGCCACATTCACCCGCTTGTTTTCGTCGAGTGGGGCATACACTATTTTTACATCAAAATAATAAGAGGCTTTATTGAAAGCAATATGCGCCGACTCAGGCAGGATCATTTCCGGAAACTGCGAGGCACTGCCTTTTATTTTGTTCCAAAAAGTCTCGTTTTTGCTCCGCCAGAGGTCGCGGTAGGTTTTCACCACTAAGAGCAAGCTCTCTGTACCGCCTGAGCTCATGGTGCCTACGGCAAAATCGCCCCCATGAAACAAATCGGCAGTCATGCGCACCACCTCGTGTTCCATTTTTTTCAGGCTTTTGAAAGCCATTGGGTTCAGTGCATTTTCGCTGAAATACTCGTTGTAGGCTGTTTTTACAAAATCCAGATGTTCGGGGTGAAAAGGATATACCAGACTCCAAACTTTTCCGGCATTGTAGTCTACATCGTGGTCGCGCATCTCGCGCAGCATTTTCAGTACATCTTCTTTGGGCAGTCCTTTGGGGGGGATTTCGAGTTTCATATGTATGTTGTATTTTGTTTTTTCGTGAAAAGAATAAGTCAAAAATCATTTCAGCAACAGTGCAGTAGCTATGCCCAGATAATTGCCAATGGCGTAGCCAATGATACCCACTGTGATGCCGCTGATGATAACCTCTTTGTTTTTGATACCCGCTGCTACTACCGGCACAAAGGGAGGCGAACAAATAAGTGCAGTAGACGTAATGATAGTTGTATCTGTGTCAACTTTGAATAGGGAAGAGATAAAGACATGTAAAATGAGTGTTCCGAAAATAGCCCAGAATACATATGCCACCAACTGCCAACTTGTGGCCATAAGGTTGTCCAGATTTACCATAGAAGCCACCACCAGACAGAAAATGAGTATGAGGTACATACCCAGTTGGAAAGTATTGGGCAAATTGTGAATACGGGGAACCATGGAAAGCCCAATACCTAACGTAGTGATAACCAGAATGGCCACCATGGTGAAAGACGATGCAGGTACCAGTTTGCCTATACCCAAGGCAACAAGCAGAATGAGCACAGATAGGCCAAATGCTTTAAGCAGAGGCAACCATGATTCTTTTTTTGTCAATTGCGAAAAATCTTCCACATCGTTTTCCTCGGCACCGGACTCAATAGCAGTGTTCGAGAATTTATATTTGGGCAATACAATACCAAAAACCTTTTGGGCAAAAGTTATAAGAAACACTATGTAAATGAGCGAGAAAATGGTATCGAGGGTGTGGGTAGCTATGTAAGCATCGGCATTCACATCGAGGGCTGTTTTTATTGACACCAGATTTGGTGTGCCTCCTGTATATACTCCCAGCATCATGCCGCTTATTTTCCATGCTTCAGGTATGGCATCCTTAAACATATAGTATCCGCTTATTACCGTGATGAGCAGCGCACTTATACCTATAATCAGAGAAATAAAGGTGTTTCGGGCAAGTTTTACCAAATTTTTTATATTGAGTGAAAAAAGCAATAGCGGCAATGCCAGGGGAATGGTGACATCGGTGAATGTAGATTGCAGTTCTTTTGCATTTTCGGGCAATAGCCCCAGAAGCGAAATAAGCATCCCCACTATGTATGCAACCATCACCAAACCTATTTTTTTGATGATGCTATAACTTAAACTCAGTTTTATAAGCACAGCCGGAAATACCAGATAAAACAGTGCCAGAATTACAAGGTAGAGTGGGTTCATAGGTCAAAAGTATTAATTTAATTATCTATAAATAAAACAGATAGGATTTTGTATGGTAGGCTGTTTCCCTGCCAAGTATCAAACAAAGTGTTTTTACCAAATATATGCAAATTCTTGTATTATTTGACGCTCCAATGTCCTATCGGACGATTGGAGGTCTTTACCCTCATTCGATCGTCCGCAGGACATCGAATCGTGGAGCACGTTTCAGTAATAATTGACGCTCCAATGTCCTCTCGGACGATTGGAGGTCATTGGTATCGTTACATAAAACCACCCCGGCTTTCAGCCACCCCTCCAGAGGAGGGGAATATAGGACGCAAACAAATTCCCCTCTTTTAGAGGGGTGCCCGTAGGGTGGGGTGTTTATCATACCAAATGAATAGAACACAAATCGGACTGAACAGACTGTAGGACAAAGATTTGAATAGAACGTAGATTAGACAGATCCGACTGATGGAACTGATAAGCAAGGAACACAAAAAGATCAGTTTGATCTGTAAAATCAGTCCGATCTGCGTTCTATTACTCATCTGTGCTCTATTTCGCATCTTTTTTCATTTACCCTGATTTATACCATTCATTCCGTAATTTTTCCATTTCCGGAGGGCTATGGCCGCCATATCTTTGTATCATCAAAAAAACAACAAATAAATACACATACAGATATGGAAAACACAGCTCAAACCAAATGGGGCATAGACCCAACCCACAGCGAGGTATCGTTCAAAGTAAAACACCTGATGATAACCAATGTAAAAGGCGTTTTCAAAACTTTCAACGGAAGCGTAGTTACCACAGGTAGCCATGTGCCGAGCCATGTAGAATTTGCCCTCGATACCGAATCGGTAGACACAGGCGTGGCCGATCGCGATGCTCACTTGCGCAGTGCCGACTTTTTCGATGCTGCCAACCACAAGCAAATCACCTTCAAAAGCACTTCTACCCAGAAAGTGGACGACGAAAACTTCGTATTGCATGGCGAACTGAGCATACGTGGAGTATCGCATCCCGTGAAACTGGATGTAGAGTTTTCGGGCATGATGAAAGACCCATGGGGAAATGAAAAAGCCGGATATGCCATCAGTGGCAAAATAAACCGCAAAGACTGGGGACTCAACTGGAACGCTGCCCTGGAAGCAGGTGGAGTATTGGTGAGCGATGAGGTAAAACTCAATTGCGAGGTACAGCTAGTACGTGTAAATGCCTGATTCAGCCGATATGCCAAAAATTGTTTTGCACAAAGCTTCGTCGCGCGGATATGCCAACCACGGCTGGCTGCAATCTTACCACACATTTAGCTTTGCAAACTATCACAATCCCGAGCGCATCCATTTTGGTGCGCTCAGGGTGCTCAACGACGATACCATAGAAGGGGGAATGGGGTTTGGAACGCATCCGCACGACAATATGGAGATAGTGAGCATTCCACTCTCGGGCGAATTGCGCCACAAAGACAGCATGGGCAATGTGACAGTGATAAGGCAAGGTGAGGTGCAGGTGATGAGCGCCGGAACCGGTATTTTTCACAGCGAGTACAACAACGACGATACCGACCTTTGTAAGTTCCTGCAAATTTGGGTTTTCCCGAATAAGAAAAATGTGACTCCCCGCTATGGGCAAATGTACCTCGAAGGGGAAGGCCGACGCAATAAATTCCAGCAGATACTCTCACCAAATGCCGACGATGATGGGGTATGGATATACCAGAATGCATGGTTTCACCTCACGGACATGGACAAAGAGTTCTGGCAGGAATACAAACTGAAAAAAGCCGGAAACGGTGTGTACTTATTTGTGCTGGAAGGCGATGTAAGCATAGCCGGAAATGCCCTTCAGACCCGCGATGGCATAGGCATATGGGATACGCAGGAAATAGGCATCATGTCGCACAGCCCGGCCAAACTCCTGCTTATGGAAGTTCCCATGCGGTTGTGAGCAGGTTGAATTATGCAATAGCGTAAAAAACGGGTAGAACTTCCCGAAAGTTGGAGATCTTTCGGGAAGTTTGCTCTTTGGAATAACTCTTAATATATGTATAGATGAAAAAAATTGGGAATCTCATTTAGACCATGCTTGATAAATAATAGAGTACCATTGTTTAATGGTTTCTTTATCCCATTTACATAAAATTCCATATTGAAAACACAACCATTATTAGTTTCCGCCATAGCCCTTACTAAAATTGTATCTGGCGTTAGGGTTGGGATATGCAGATATACGGTAGTATCCATTCCGTTGGGATGTAAATCTAATATTTCTTCTAAATCACCTACCCATAAGTGTGTTACAAATGAATTTTCTCCGATACCAGTCCACAAATGTGTTTCCAACTCTTCATCATTTTCGTTAAATAACCTGATAGAGTCTGGGTGAAAAATTTCTGAATTTACGTTCACTAAATTTTCTCCATCTGAATTTAGTATTTTGAATATGATGTATGAATCAATTGTCGCACACGATTCATCACCCGGGCAGGAGGTGAGAAATATACCTAAAAAACATGCTAAGATTGTAATTACAATTTTGTTCATAACAGAACCCCCTATATTTTTGTTCACTTTTTTTTAAAAATGTTCTGAATTAGTGAAATAGCAATCCTTTAGCACTTAAAGTTTTCCGTTTCTTAGCGTATATTTTAATAATGCGCATCAAGGCGTTTCTAAAGTACCATCGGCATAGCGTGCAAAACGGCCTTGGGT
>JAIFMY010000022.1 GCA_020048155.1 Bacteroidota bacterium | reverse complement strand
ATAGGCATGCTGGGGGTGCTTACCGATAAGGCACTGCAAATGGATATCGCTTTCAAACACAAAGGCGACGTAATTTTTCTTATCGGTACTTCACGAAATGACATCAATTCATCTGAATATCTGGTGTCTTATCATAATGTTCGACTTTCTCCTCCCCCATTTTTCGATAGCAAAGAAGAAATGGAAGTACACAACGTAATAAAAATGTTGATAGGCCAAAAACTTGTTTGCTCGGTGCATGATGTTTCTAACGGTGGATTGTTCATGACCCTCATAGAATCATGTTTGCCCATCGGTTTTGGTTTCGACCTTACCAGCGATTCTGATATTCGCCTCGATGCATTCTTATTTGGAGAATCACAAAGCCGTGTAGTAGTTTCCGTTTCACCTGAGAAACAATCTGATTTTATTGACTTTATGATTAAAACTGGAGTTGGTTTTACAGCCTTGGGGCATGTAACCAAAGGCGAAATGCGTGTAGACGACAACTCGTTTGGTTTTGTGGAAGATATTAGAAAAGTATACTCGGGCACCTTGCAAAATATAATGGAAGGCAATAGTTGTAACTAATAAAATGGAAAATATAACTCCTTATAAAGAATCGGCCGATGACAAGAAGAAGCAGGTGGCTGATATGTTCAACAATATTGCTTGGAGATACGATTTCCTCAACCATTTCTTTTCACTCAATATTGATAAGTATTGGAGAAGAAAGGCAATTGCAAATCTTCGGAACCAAAATATAAAAAGTGTATTGGATATAGCCACCGGAACAGGTGACTTGGCCATAGAAGTGTACAAACAGATATCCCCTGATAAAATTGTAGGCATTGATATCTCAGATGGAATGTTGGCTGTAGGCAAGGAGAAACTGAAAAAGATGAATCTGGATCAGTACATAACTCTGAAAACCGGCGATTCTGAGAATATTCAGTTTCCTACTGCTTCGTTCGATGCGGTAACTGTAGCATTTGGCGTTCGCAATTTTGCACATCTTACAGTTGGCTTATCTGAAATACTGAGGGTTCTGCGACCCGGAGGGAAACTTGTAATTCTGGAATTCTCTAAGCCAAGCGTATTTCCAGTAAAACAATTTTATACCCTCTACTCAAAATACATACTTCCGTTAATTGGTAAAATTGTATCGAAGGATAAAGCTGCTTATACCTATTTGCCGGAGTCGGTAAAAGCATTTCCTGATGGAAGCAAGTTGACTGATATTATGCGTGAAGTTGGATTTACGGATGTTTCATACAATATTCTTACCTTTGGTATAGTTTCTGTATATATAGGAAGCAAAAAGTAAAGTGAAAATTATAAAAAGAAGATACCGCCTATTGAGCTTATCGTTACCAATTCAACCTTTAATTACATACGCAAAATCTATTTCATTTTGCCTAAAATGCATGTAACATATGTATAAACGCTTGTTGGTAACATTACTGATTTTATTGCCCTATTGTATTTCAGCCCAAAACAGGAAACCGCAGAACCTGCAGAATTACGATCAGAAGTTTCTGCATTTTGGTTTCACCGTAGGTACCAATTTGATGGGATTCAGGATTACTCCGTCCGACAATTTCAACGAAATGTCTGAAGTATACGGAATTGAGGTAAAAACCCATCCGGGCATTCACCTTGGGCCTATTTCAAACCTGCGCATCTCAGATAATTTTGATTTGCGGGCACTTATAGTTTTGTCTTTTATTCAGCGAGATCTCATTTACAAGCTTGCTGTAGATCCTACTACGCAGAATGCAGAATTCAAAACACACATCATGCAGATGGAGACTTCGTTCTTCGAAGTTCCTGTTTATATTAAATACAAAGCCGATAGAATAAACAACTACTGCCCATATATGTTGGCCGGAGTTAATTTTAAATACGACATGGCTGCTCAGAAAAGTTATAAAGATGACGAATTGCCGAAGATCAGACTGAAGCAAATGGATATTTATTCCGAATTTGGCGCAGGTGTTGATTTTTATCTACAATATTTTAAATTTGCAGTAGAATTAAAGTATGCCCACGGATATAGCGACAATATACTCAGAGATGGTACCGAATATGCCAACGCTTTCAAACGGCTACAATCTAATGCTGTGGTTTTCTCGCTCCACTTTGGCGGGTAATAAAAAACTTTCATATGTATCAGGATATTAATCTGGTTGTTTCTCCGGAGCAACATGCAAACACGAATGCCTTAAAAGAATTGGTTGCCCATTACCTTCATGTGGACCCCAAACGTGTGAAACACATACAACTGTTGCAGCGTTCGCTGGATGCTCGCCAACGTAAAGTCAGATTTAACTTGCAAATAAGGGTTTATCTTGATTCTATATCCAAAGATGAAGACGCTTACGTACCAAGGGTATACCCCAATGTTAGTAACAGAAAGCCCGTAATAGTGGTTGGAGCTGGACCTGGCGGTATTTTTGCAGCCCTCAGGTTGTTGGAAATGAACTTGAGGCCGATTATCGTAGAACGTGGTAAGGATGTACACAATCGCAAACGTGATATAGCTCAGCTGCACAGAACCCAGGACGTAAACCCAGACTCAAACTATAGTTTTGGCGAGGGAGGGGCAGGTACTTTTTCGGATGGGAAGCTATATACCCGTTCCAAAAAACGTGGCGATGTGCGCAAAATCATTGAAGTACTGCACCAGCACGGTGCCAACGAAGATATTCTTATAGATTCTCATCCGCATATAGGTACAGATAAGTTACCTGGTATTATGCGCAACCTACGCCAGACAATCATAGAATCTGGTGGCACTTATCTGTTCGATAAACGAGTGATAGATATCATCATAAAAGATGGTAAGGCCTGTGGAGTAAAAACCCATGATGGCGACGAAATTGTCGGCGAAGCGGTTATACTAGCCACTGGCCATTCGAGTCGCGAGATTTTCGAATTGCTTCAATCCAAAGGCCTGGCTATGGAGGCCAAACCCTTTGCTTTGGGCGTGAGGGTGGAGCATCCTCAAGCAATGATTGATTCCATACAATACCACTGCGATGTGCGTGGCCCGCTTTTGCCTTCAGCAACTTATAGCTTGGTTCACCAAGTTGAAGGGCGCGGTGTATATTCATTCTGTATGTGTCCCGGTGGATTTATTGTTCCGGCTGCCACCGCTCCCGGCGAGATTGTAGTTAATGGCATGTCGCCATCGCACCGAAATGCAAAATTTGCGAATAGCGGTATTGTGGCCGAGGTGAAATTGGAAGACCTGGGCGAATTCCATCAATATGGCGCGCTCGCTTCGCTCAAATTTCAACACCACGTTGAGCAATTGGCTTTCAGAAATGGTGGCGGCGGACAAATTGCTCCTGCACAACGTATGGTCGATTTTGTAAAAGGTAAACTTTCTTCAAATTTACCCGATTCTTCATACACATCCGGTCTTATTTCATCTCCTTTACATTTTTGGTTGCCTTCATTCATTGGCACTCGCCTGCAAGAAGCCTTCAAAAATTTTGGTAAACAGAAATATGGTTATGTTTCAAACGAAGCAGTATTGGTTGGTGTAGAATCGCGTACAAGTAGCCCAATAAAAATACTTAGAGACCCCGAAACGCTTATGCACGTGCAATTACCAGGCTTATTCCCATGTGGCGAAGGCGCAGGATACGCCGGTGGAATAGTTTCATCTGCCATCGATGGTGATAATGCGGCTGCACATACTGCTAAGTGGCTGGCTTACTAACTCTTTCTTCTTTTACTCAAATGCTGCGTATCTCAGCAATTGCTTTTCTCTTGTCCTTCATGGCGCTGCATACTTGCTATGCACAGCTATTTAGTTACAAGAAAGCCAATGTTGTGAATTTTAGCCAATCAGATTATAAGGCTGCAAATCAGAACTGGTCTATTGCTGTGGCTCCTGATGGAATGGTGTATTTTGGTAACAACAACGGGCTACTTGCTTATGATGGTATAAAGTGGGAACTTTCACGCATTCCTGAAATAAATTTGGTTCGTTCAGTAGCCATGGACAACGATTCGATCATTTTTGTTGGCGGGTTCGAAGAGTTTGGATTTGTAGTATTGAGTAAAGGCAATTTGATTCGGTACGAGTCACTTTCAACGGATATTCCACACGATATTATTCACAATCAAGAAATTTGGCGGATATTCTTGAATAAAGGCAAAGTATATTTCCAGTCTTTCGGCATTATTTTCGTTTGGGATGGTAAAAATGCCATTAGTAAAATTTTACCTCCGAACAATTCATCTTTCGTGCTTCTCAATAAAGTCGCAGATAGACTTTTTATTCACGAGATTGGATACGGATTGCATGAAATTTCCGGCGATTCCCTCGTTTTTTTAGAGGGAAGTGAGATTTTTGCAAAAGATGAGGTAAAAAACATGGTGTCGTTTCCCGGGAATAAAATTCTTATTGGAACTGCCAACCATGGCTTTTATATCTATGATGGACATGACTTTAAACCTTGGAACGTAAACATAAATACTATTGTAAAGGGTGCTGAAATAAACCATTGCATTGCTATAGACTCTACTCATTTTATGGTAGGTACTATTGTAGAAGGCATATATGTAATAAATGCAAATGGTGATATTCTGCAACAAATCAGCACTAATGAGTTTTTGCAAAACAATACAGTTTTGGGGCTACAGTCTGATGCTCAAGGGAATGTATGGGCTGCACTCGATAGAGGTATTGATTATATCCGTATCAACGATCCCCTCAATTTTTATTTGTCGCCCAATACGAGCAGCCGCTCTGTATATGATGCGGTCATATTCAATAACAAACTTTGGCTTGCTACCAATCAGGGAGTTTTTTTGTACGAAAATGCAGGTAACCAGGGTGTCGCTAACTATAAACTTATACCTGGCTCACAAGGACATGTTTGGATGTTGAAAGTGATTGAGGGAAAATTGTATTGTGGACACAACAATGGTACATTCTTAATTACTGAAAATGGCGCAGAGCTCATTTCTGCTGTCCATGGTGGTTTTATGATAAGGCCCCTTAAGGAGAATGAAAACCGATATTTTATTCAAAGTACGTATAACTCACTTGTATTGTATGAGAACCAACATGGTAAATTAAATATGTTGCACGAAATTCCTGGTTTTCGTGAACCAGTACCTCTTTTTGAAATTGACTACCTGGGCAATATTTGGGCAGCACATATGAAACATGGTTTATATAAAATCAGGTTAAACAAAGATGCTAGCATGGTTGAAAAAGCCATGTATTTTGATAATTCTCATGGACTTGCCAATGATAAAGAAATTTCTATAGTAAAGGTTGAAGGGAGAATTGTAATTTGCTCAGGTGAAAAACTTTATACATACGACGATCTCACCGATTCTTTGGTCGTTTTCACCAAATTGAACGACGCCCTTGGTGATTTTTCAAAGTCAAATAAAATAATCAGTGATGGTGCCGGAAAATATTGGTGCATTCATGGAAATAAAATCGCATTGTTTGCGATGAATCAGAATCATTTCGAGAAAATGTTTAGTTACGATTTAGAACGTCAAGGGGTTTTTCTTACATATTCATTTCCTAATATTTCTATCTTAAGCGATTCTTTGCATCTGGTGTGCCTCGACAATGGGTTTGCTCTATACAAGCCGGGTATAGTTCCTCCTAATTCCAAATCGCATTTGAGTATCCGGAAAATTAGAGCATTCGATACCGATCGGACTAATATGGTTTGGGTGAATCCTCTTTTTACTGTCACTTTACAGCATAAGTTTAGTACCCTTGAATTTTCGTTTTCGCCGGTTCAACAAATGGTGAATCCGCTTTTCAGATACAGGCTTAGGGGATCTAAAGAGAATTGGAGCGAATGGATAAATGCTGCTTCCGCTACTTTTGAACGTTTGCCTCCCGGTGAGTTTACATTTGAAGTGCAGATGGTGGGGATAGATGGAACCGAAAGTGATATCGAATCCTACTCTTTTCGTATTCTCCCGCCTTGGTATAACTCAGTGGCTGCCCGCATGCTTTATTTTTTGTTTTCATTGGTGTTGTTTCTAGCTATGCGTATTTATTTCAAAAAACGGATACAGCAGCAAGCAAATCAGATACACCTGAGTGAGATTGAACGTCATATTCATGAAAAAATGGAAGCCGAGCAGGAGCTTATTTTACTCCGTAACCTCAAACTTCAGGATGAGCTTACTAGGCAGAACATTGATTTGGCTAATTTTACTCTCAATGCTTCTAAAACAAATGTACTTCTTAGTGAGCTAAAGGAGGAAATTGTAAAACAAAAATCGGAATTGGGAAACCGATATCCAAAGTATTATTCCGAGAGACTTCTGAAACTCATTGAGGCAAATGAAACCAACGAAGATGCATGGAACATGTTTGAAATGCATTTTGATAAGGTAAACAATCATTTTTTTAAACGATTGAAAGAATCGTACCCGGATCTTACACCTTCCGATATGAAACTTTGCGCCTTCTTGCGTCTGAATCTGAATACTAAAGAGATAGCACCACTGCTCAATATTACCATTCGAGGGGTAGAAATTAGGCGCTACCGATTGCGCAAGCGCCTGGCGTTGCATACTGAAGACAACCTGATAGATTTCATTATGAAATTTTAGCGCAAAAAATCACGGATTCGTGGTTCAAAGGAAAATCTCTGGTTGAGTCATCCTTGTGCGGTCACAAATCCGTGATAGCTTTATTGAATTGGCCTTTGTACAGGCCATACTTTACTTTCTGAACTATTATTTATGTGGGCCTTTGGATATATTCAGCACGCCAAGCGGATCTACAAAATGGTTAAATACAGTCTCGTCAGCATTTCCCCAAGGAATAACACTCAGAATAGGTATTTCAGATTTGTTGAGCAAATCGTTGGCTGTACTGCCTACAAAATAATCAATCACATCGAGTTCCTGTTGGGTCATGATGATTATAAACTCAGCTTTGCGATCTGCTGCGTAGTGAACAATGGTTTCTGCTACAGTTCTTTCGGTAAGCGGCACTGTATGTGTAGTACATCGTAAACCTGCTTCTTCAATTACTTGTTTTGCTTTGTGCATGCGGGTGAGTATGTGTACTTCTGCAGCAGCGCTATCACCAGTAACTACGGTAAGTAAGTCAATACGTGCATCAAATAATTTTCCGTATTCAATGGCGGCGGTTATTTGTTCGGCAGCTTCTTTGGTAAGGTCGAGCGGCACCACAAAATTCATCTCACCTTGTGCTATCTCCTGTATTTTTATATTTCCCCTTACAGATAACACAGGGTACATAGATTCATTGATGATATGGCTGGTATTGCTTCCCATTATTTTTTGGGTGATGGATGGTTCTTCTGTTTTTCCCATTACTATAAATTGGGGTTGCAGATCCATGGCAGCAGATAGTATTTCCTCATATGGTTTGCCAACGGCTACCATATACGAAACCGGAATATTCGATTTGGCTCTTGCTTTGTCTGCAATTTCGCGCATCGCGTCTTCTACTTTTTTCTTATAAGAATCGTCGCTGCTAATTCCAAAAAGTCGCTTGAACATTTTGTTTTCTTCAATTACGTGAATCAGAATTATTTCTGAGTTGTTTCTCGAAGCAAAATATAAAGCGTAATCAATAGCAAAGACAGATTGCTCGCCAAAGTCTATTGCCATCAGTATCTTATTGTTAACTTTCATGAGGAAAATATGTTTATATACATTATATTATTTACGTATGGCTAAGTTAAAGTTTTTTTCAGTGAATAAAAAAAATATAGCCACTTTTATTGAAATGCTTATTTCAACGAAAGTGGCTATACATATATTCATTTACGAATTTCTTAGCTATTCAGTTTTTTGTAGTCGTCCAGAAATTTCTTCAGTCCACTGTCAGTAAGGGGATGATTGAGCAGACCTAGTATAGGTTGTAGGGGCGATGTGATTACATCTGCGCCGGCCTCGGTACACTGTATAATATGTTGGGTGCTTCTTATGGAAGCTGCCAATACTTCGGTTTCATACCCATAAAACATATACATATCTACTATCTGTTTTATAAGTGCTATGCCATCAGAGGCAATATCGTCTAATCTGCCTACGAAAGGAGATACGTAAGTTGCTCCTGCTTTTGCGGCTAGCAATGCTTGGCCAGGTGAAAAAACCAAGGTGCAGTTTGTCCGAATATTTTTTTCGCTGAAATACTTAATTGCTTTTATTCCATCTTTTATCATAGGCACCTTTACTACTATGGAAGGGTGTAGTGCTGCAAGCTCAAGTCCTTCGCGCACTATGCCTTCGTAGTCGGTAGCTATTACCTCGGCACTTACATCGCCGCTTACTATTTCGCAAATTGCTTTGTAATGGTTAAGAATATTTTCTTTGCCTTTTATGCCTTCTTTGGCCATGAGCGACGGATTTGTGGTTACACCATCGAGTACGCCTAAATCTTGTGCTTCTCTTATCTCGTTCAGGTTTGCAGTATCTATAAAGAATTTCATAGTAATGCTGGATTTTGTTTTGGGGTTAGTATTGAATTTGTATTCGCTTGTACCACTTTAAATAAAAAAAGGGTAAGCTACTTATAGCGCGCCGCTACAACCGTCTACCCTTGCTTCCTTCCGGACCTGGGGGAGTTCAACAGGAGCTGACCGTATAAGACTTACCCGGCACAAAAGTAAACATTATTCCTGCATTCCAAAACTTTTTTTATGTTTTTCCCCATTTTGTTTGTACTTGCATTGTAAACGGCGGATTTTATGATCTAAACATGATTTAAAATTCTTTCATTTCTATAAAATGGATTACTTTTGTTATAGTCATTTTAAAACCTTTTATGTATTATGGAAAATAAAAAAAGCATCTTTTGGAAAAGTGCAGTTATAAACGGCGCAATTTTTGGCGGTATTCTTATTGCATGGAGTATAGTTACTTATGTATTGAATATTACTTTTGAAAAATGGATACAATATGTATCTTATGCCATCATGATTGGCGCAATTGTTTATCTGATTATCGAATATAGAAAGCAGTTGCCCGGGAAAGGTATTACTTATTCTCATGCTCTAGGTTATGGGGTGGCTATCACAGCTGTAGCTGCTACCCTCAGCGCTATTTATTCTTATCTGTTGTTTGCAGTGATCGATCCTGATCTTATTAGTCAGATTGTTGCTAAGTCTGAGGAGCAGATGTTGGGGCAGGGACTTACCGAAGAGCAAGTGGAACAAGCACTCGAAATGCAAAAAGGTTTTATGTCGCCTGCTTTTATATCATTGGTTTCTATTCCTGCAAGTGTGTTCTTTGGGTTTATCATTTCCTTAATTGCTGCTATATTTTTAAAAAAGGAATCTACTGAATCGCCTTTCGATTCTTCATTGTAAAAACACTATTTTGATATATGGATGTATCTGTTGTAGTCCCTCTTTTCAACGAGGAGGAATCTTTACCTGAACTCACTGCCTGGATTGAGCGTGTGATGAATGCCAATGCTTATACTTATGAGGTCATTCTTATTGATGATGGTTCAAAAGATAATTCTTGGAAAGTAATTAATCAGCTCCAAAAAGCAAATGCAAACATTCGGGGGATAAAATTTCGCCGCAATTATGGTAAGTCTGCTGGTATTTATTGTGGCTTTGAGCAAGCAAAAGGCGACGTAGTCATTACCATGGATGCCGACTTACAGGATAGCCCTGAAGAAATTCCGGACCTCTATCGCATGATAATGGTAGAAAAGTACGATATAGTTTCAGGTTGGAAACAAAAAAGGTATGATCCCATCAGCAAAACCCTGCCGAGCAAGTTATTCAATTATACTGCCAGCAAAGCTACGGGCATTAAGTTGCACGATTTCAATTGTGGACTGAAGGCATACCGCAACGTGGTTGTAAAGAGCATTGAGGTATATGGCGAAATGCATAGATATATTCCCGTATTGGTGAAGCAGGCCGGATATAATCGCATTGGTGAGAAAATTGTTCAACACCAAGCCCGTAAATACGGTTATAGTAAATTTGGAATTGAACGTTTTGTAAATGGCTTTCTCGATTTGCTATCTGTTATATTCATGACCAAATTTGGGAAAAAACCCATGCATTTTTTCGGTCTTCTTGGTTCTTTCAGTTTTATTCTTGGATTTGGAATTCTTATCTACCTATCTATTGAAAAAATATTCTTCCAGCAATATCAAATGACAAGCCGTCCACTATTCTTTTTAGGTTTATTGGCTGTTATTTTCGGTACCCAATTATTCCTTTCAGGTTTTTTGGCGGAGTTGGTTACTCGAAGCGCTACAGATAGAAACGTATATCAAATTGATGAACTGACCTGATTTATCAGAAACGTTTATTTTACAAGAGGGCCATTCTGTTTATGAATTGGCCTTCTTTTTTTGTCTTCATTTGATTTGTTGTACCAACTTCATTCTTCATTTCTTTTCCGTATTTCCATGATTCCTAAATTTACTCATGAAATAGTAATCTTAGATAAAAATTATATTTATTATAATTTAAATAATAGATAATCAATATTATATAATGAGTAAAATATTAATGATGTAACTTTGATGTACTGTTTATTTGTTAATATTTGGGATGATGTAATTGTGTGCATGTACTTTTTTCGGAAACGTTTGCGGTATTTTCTATTTTTAACTCAAATAACACGAACGTAATGAACAAAAATAGTATGTCGTTATTCATCATCTGGCTTTTTTCGATACTACTTTCGTCTTGTACGCAGAAGGTAGAGAAAGAACCCACGCTAGATCAAGATGCATTTGTAGCCGACTTAAAGATGCGTACGTTTCAGTTTTTTTGGAATGTAGTAGATACACCTACGATGCAAACTCCTGACCGATATCCTACCGATAATTTCTCAAGTATTGCTGCTACAGGGTTCTCTATTCCTGCATATATAATAGGTATAGAAAATAAATATATCACTCGTGAGCAAGGCGCATTGCGTGTGGTATCTGTATTGCGTTGGCTTTTGCAATCGAAGCAAGGCATCGAAACTACTGATGTTACCGGATACAATGGGTTCTACTATCACTTCCTTAAATATGGTACTGGCACACGATTTAAAAACGTTGAGCTTTCGACCATTGATACGGGCCTGCTCATGGCTGGTATTCTTACAGGAATGAGCTATTTTGATGGGGAAAGCAATTTAGAAGCTGAAATTAGGGTATTGGCTGATTCGCTTTATAGGAGGGTAAACTGGAATTGGGCTATGAACAGCAAAGGGTATATGTCTATGGGATGGTTTCCTGATAAAGGATTTATCGAATCGCAATGGGCTGGCTACAACGAGGCTATGGTTTTGCTTATCATGGCTATGGGATCGCCAACTCATCCTATTCCGGATAGCTCATGGAATGCCTGGTGCAGAACCTACGAATGGGCTGGTAACGACACCTTGGCGCATATAAATTTTGAGCCATTATTCGGGCATCAATACTCACATATGTTTATCGATTTTCGTGGGATATACGATGATTACACCAAAGCTAAGCAAATAGATTATTTTGAAAATTCCAGAAGGGCTACCTATTACAACAGGTTATATTGTATTGAAAACCCAGGAAAATTTGTAGGCTATGGTAATAATATATGGGGGCTTACTGCTTCAGATGGACCAGCTGATGTCAATATGAAAGTAGGAAAAGATTCTGTACAGTTTTTTAGCTATCGTGCCAGAGGGGCTTCCTATATACATGTAGTAGACGATGGTACCATAGCTCCTACTGCTGCAGGAGGTTCAATTCCTTTTGCACCTGAAATTTGCATTCCTGCTTTGCATGCTATGTATACCCAATACGGCGAACATATATATAAGGAGTATGGTTTTGTTGATGCATTCAATCTCACTTATATTAATCCGCTCACTAATGTTAAGGGTTGGTATGATCCCGATTATCTCGGAATAGACCAAGGACCTATTCTTATTCAACTAGAAAATATGCAAACGGGATTGATTTGGAATATATTGAAAAAAAATCCTTATATTATAAGTGGATTGCAAAAAGCTGGCTTTAAAGGTGGATGGTTAGACAAACTGCCCCAAAAAGATATTTAATTACAAATACATTACAACATGAAATTGAATTTTACACTCATTAAGTCGATGTTGCTAAGTTTGTTTATTGTAGCATTTATTAACTTAAATGCACAAACACGGCTTGTAAGCGGCGTTGTTACTTCTTCAGACGATGGAACGCCTCTCCCTGGGGTCAATGTCACAATCAAAGGATTAACAAAAGGAGTAATTTCAGATTTGGATGGGAATTATTCTATTGAAATCACCTCCAATACTGATGTTCTTATTTATACATACATTGGATATCAACGGCAGGAAATTGTGGTAGGTAGCAAGGAGCAAATTAACGTTGTACTTGCCGTAGATAGCAGAGAACTTGATGATATAGTGGTAATAGGATACGGAAAACAACGAAAAAGTGATATGACCGGATCTGTTTCATCTGTAAAATCGGAAGATTTGACCCGCATTCCAAACTCTTCACCTATGCAAGCTTTACAAGGCAAGGTGGCAGGTCTTCAGATTGTTAGCAATTCTGGTGCGCCCGGTAGTGGGGTGACTGTGCGTGTTAGGGGCGTGGGCACATTCAACAATTCAAACCCTATTTATGTTGTAGATGGAGTTATACTCGACAATATTGATTTTTTGAATAGTTCAGATATTGAATCGATGGAAGTACTCAAAGATGCTTCTGCTACTACCATATACGGTGCCAGGGGCGCCAACGGAGTTATTATTGTTACTACCAAAAGAGCTAAAGAAGGTTCTACCAATGTGAATGTAAATTTTAATGCTGAAATGAGCATTCAGAAACTGCAGAATAAAATTGAACTGCTTTCTGGTAAGCAATTTGCAACTATTGTGAATGAAATAAATCCCGGAACATACAATAACCTGGACGCTGTGCCTAATACCAATTGGCAAGATGTGATTTTTGATGATGGTTTCAATGCACCTATTTTCAATGCACAGCTTTCGGCCTCGGGTGCTACCGACAAGGGGCAGTATTACATTGGCGTTGGTTATTTTAAGCAAGGTGGCATAATTCCCAAATCTAATTATGAGCGTATTTCTCTTAAGTTCAACAATACATATCAGTTGTCTAAATATGTAAAAGTTGGCAACAATATCACTTTTGCACCATACCAACAGCAAAATACCAATAGCAATGTTGTATTTGTTGCGTATAGGGCATGGCCAACCTTAGACCCTTTCACTTCTGACGGAAGTTTTACCCCTCTTCCCGGTACCGGAAATCCTTTGGCTGATATTGAGTACACCAATAGTTTTGGGAAAGGCCTGAGAGGTACCGGAAATTTTTATACTGATATTACACTTTTCGATGGCTTGGTTTTCAAATCGAGCTATGGGGTCGACTTGGCTTACAACGAAGGCAAAAGTTTCTCACCTGTATTTTTTGTTTCACCACAACAACAAAACAGCATTAGCCGATTGTACAAGGGAAACTCCAACAATAGGGCATGGGTTTGGGAGAATACTGTCAACTACTTCAAAGAATTTGGCAAACACAGGGTAGATGTTTTGGCTGGGTATACTATGCAAAGTGTTAATTCTGAAAGCTATAGCATGAATGGTGAGAATTTGATACGCGAAACAGAGGATTTTTGGTACATCAACTCAAACAACATCAATCCGAATACCATATATAACGGTGTAGATGCTAACCAAAACTACTCTATGATTTCTTATTTGGCTCGTATCAATTATTCATTTAACAATAAATATCTCTTTACTACCACCTATAGAATGGATGGGTCTTCAAAATTTACTGAAGAGAACCGTTATGCTTCTTTTCCTGCGGTAGCGGTAGGATGGAATATTCATAACGAGGCTTTCATGGAGGCAATGCCAATAATTTCTAATATGAAACTTAAGGCCAGCTGGGGTGGAGTCGGTAACGAAAAAATTTCATATGACAAGCAATATTCACTCGTGGGCAATGGAATAAATGCTGTCTTTGGTTCTGAAGATGCCATCATTCCTGGACAAACTTATTCAACAGTGGGTAATCCTGACTTGAGATGGGAAACAACTTATCAGACCAATATTGGTATGGAAATCGGTTTCCTGAAAAATAAATTCTCTATAGAACTGGATTATTTCCGCAAAGTTACTTCCGATATTCTTATTGCCCTTCAACTTCCTGGTTTTGCTGGAAATGGAAGTGGCGCAACTATTACTCAAAATGCTGCCGAAATTTTAAATTCAGGTTTTGAGTTTAATTTCAAATGGAACGATAATATTGGCAACTTTGCTTATTCTGTGGGGCTTTTGGGCAATACTTTGCACAATGAGGCTCTCAAAATTCGTGGAACTGGCGCTACCGACGATTATTTGGTTGGTGGAGGTGGTCTTACTCGTTCAAGCGTGGGACAACCTGTCGGTTCCTTTTATGGATATAAAGTAGATGGTATTTTTCAGAATCAAGGCGAGTTGGATGCTTATCCACACCGCGCTGGTGCTGAGCCTGGCGACCTAAGGTATGTAGATGTAGATGGTGATAAAAAAATTACCGACAACGACCGTACTTTTATTGGATCGCCAATACCTGACTTGGTGTATGGTTTCAATTTCTCAGCTAGTTATTATGGGTTTACGCTCAATCTTGATTTTCAAGGACAATACGGAAACGAAATTTTTAATGTAAAAGAAACAATACGACCAGATTTGTACAATTTTGAAGCACATGTATGGGATAGATGGACTGGTGAGGGTACTTCAAATACCGAGCCTCGCGCTACTGCCGGTGGGTACAATTTTCTCCCGTCTGACAGATATGTGAAATCCGGAGATTTTTTCAGATTCAGAAATGCTTCGCTGGGGTATAATTTACCCGAAGGTATCCGTAATTATATAAAAGCGCAAAATGTGAATGTTTATGTAAGTGCTACCAATGTATTAACCTTCAAAAAACACACCGGTTATTCACCCGAAATCTTGGGTGGACCTATTGATAATGGACTCGATTACGGTTCATATCCTGAGGCTTCTATTTATTCTGGCGGCATTCGTATCACTTTTTAAAAACATGTTTGTATGAAATCGAAATTCAATATAATTTTCCTTACTTTTTTATTTCAATTGTTGGCAGTTTCCTGCAACGATTTTCTTGAAAGGGTACCACAGGGTGAACTTACCCAAAGTGTATTCCCGGCTACAGCCAACGATGCCTTACTGGCTACCAATGCTGTGTACAATACGCTGCGCATATCTTCTTACCATCAGGGCCTTTTTCCTTTGCTAGATATTATGTCTGACGATGCATACAAGGGTAGTAACCCCGACGATCAGGCCGCTACTATATTGCCTTATGATAAATTTCAGCATATAAGTACCGAAGGTTCTTTGGCCGCTTGGTGGAATACTTTGTATCTGGGCGTAAAAAGAGCGAACATAGTTACTGAAAAAGTGGCCGATATACAAATGGATGAAACTCTCAAACAAAGATACCTCGCCGAGGCAAAATTCCTCAGGGCCCTATTTTATTTCGATTTAGTTAGGGCTTGGGGCGATGTCCCCTTGTTTACGAATACTGAGCCTGACCTAAAAATGGGACGCACTAAGGCTGCCGATGTATATCTCCAAATTGAAAAGGATTTGCTGGATGCAGTTCAATTTCTTCCTGCTCGCAATGAGCTTACCGGCGACAACTTGGGACGTGCATCTAAAGGTGCCGCTCATGCTCTGTTGGCCAGGGTTTATTTATTTCAAAAAAAATACGACAAAGTTGCTGAATATACCGAATATCTTATTACCAGCGGATTGTATGGTTTGCAACCTGATTTTGCAGATGCCAATAGTGTAGCCGGCGAACATGGAACTGAATCTGTTTTCGAAATTGGAGCATACGGCGACGAGGGACTTGAAAACGGTGGAAACCAATATGCGAATGTACAAGGTGTACGTGGTACGCCTAATCGTGGGTGGGGTTTCAACAGACCTTCTATGGAGCTCATGGCGTCTTTCGAAGCGGGCGATCCCAGACTTGAAGCTACAGTATTATATTTGGGCGAAACAATTGATGGTGTGATGATACTTGGCGATGGCAAAACACCGGATCAGGTATTAGATGGTGCCGGAAAAGTAATTGAAATTGAATGTTACAACCAAAAATTGTGGACTCCCGGTCAAACCGTTCCGCCTTCTTTTGGGCACAACAGACGCATCATTCGCTATGCCGATGTGCTGCTAATGGCTGCCGAAGCGCAAAATGAAATTGGTAATAGTGCCAAAGCCCTTCAATACCTCGAACTCGTGAGAGCAAGAGCAAGAGCTGGCAACAATGCTATTTTGCCTGAAATAACTACTGCAGACCAATCTGTTTTACGTGATAAAATTCTCGATGAGCGTAGACATGAACTTGCGCTCGAAGGCTACAGATACTGGGACCTATTGCGCACTGGCCGTGCTCCTCAGGTACTTGGTCCGCTCGGATTCCAATCCAATAAACACGAATTATTTGCTATTCCACAGGTTGAACTCGATCTTACAGGCAACCTCTGGTCTCAAAACCCCGGTTGGGAATAATTATTATTTACCTTAATATATTTTTTTAACTAAATCATTTACCTATGAAAAAGTTTTTGAAACCTTTTATGCTTATGATGGCCTTGGTTGCCATGTTTACAATTGTCAGCTGCGACAAGGAGGAGGACGTTAAATTTGAGCTACTTACATTCAAATCAGGCGATATTGACCTGAATGGTGCTTCTGCTGCCACCGGTGTATCTACTGAACCTACCTTAGTGATGACTTTCTCAAAAGACATTGATGTTACAGGTCTTACTGTTACCATGAAGCAAGTGTATGACAATGCTGTTGTTGTAGTGACTAAAGATGTTACTGCAAAAGTAGTTACGCTTACTGTACCTAAGCTTGCCAGCGGTACTAGCTACGAACTAACTGTGAGTGGTTTAAAATCGAAAGATGGTGAAATGTTTGATCCTATCACCCGTTCATTTACCACTGCCGGTGGATTTGTTCCTACCGGACAAGTTGCTTACTGGCCTTTCAATGGAAATACCAACGACGAGCAGGGTGCATACGATCCTACTGCAAGCCAGGTAGTGGCTATCACTTATGGTGCCGACCGCAAAGGGGGTGCCAATGGTGCTGCTGTATTCAATGGCGACAACTCAATCGTAGAAGTTTCTGGTGCTGATGCGCTTATCAATACAGCTAATTTTACTGTAAGTTTTTGGGTGAAAACTAATTCAGACCACCTTAATGCAGATGGTAATCCTACAGGACATTTTGTATTTGGTTTAGGTGCTTTTTATGGTATTCAATACGAAATATTTGGTGGTTACGATGGTAGCAAATTTGCTATTCAGTATGCGATGGCCGACAATAAAACTGGTGCTGAAGACATGTGGTTCCCTGCTTTGGCTACAGATAATACTACCGGTGGATGGCAAGGCTGGGATTATGCAAAATCCCTTACTGCTGAGCAAATGATGGCTAAACTCAAAGATAATTGGGTTCATATTGTTTATACATACAGCGGTGCAGATAGAAAAGGTACAATCTATTTTGATGGCGTAAAAATGAAAAGTTTCGATTTCGATTTGTGGCCTGATGGTGACGCTAAACGTGCTGTTTCCGGTATGAAATGGGGTGGTGCTGCTCCTGATGTTGTAAATGAGCTTGCTTTTGGTTTTGTTCAATCTCGCGCTGGTACTATGTGGGATGCTGAAGGCTGGGGTGGTTATGATTTTGCTACTTCAAACCATTTCAAAGGTTCTTTAGATGAGTTCCGTATTTTCCACAAAGCTTTGAGTGCTCAGGAAGTGGATTTGCTTTACAAATCTGAAAAAGGCAATTAGTAATTAGTTATTCTATGTACAAATCCGATTTTAATTTGGATTAACCATTAATTTTATGGGGTGGACTAATTTCTGTTTCTTGCAGATAGTCCACCCCGTTTTTTTTCTTCGCAACTATAAAAAACTACTCATATGAAAAATACATTTACTCTATTCAAGTACTCTATTTTCTTGCAAATGCTTATTAGTATTGCATTGGTAAGTGGATGCGAAGAAAATGAAAAACCGTCAACAAAAACCGTCCAATTGCTTTCAATCCGAATGAATGACAAGGCCTTAGATTTGGTAAATTATGCAAACAATACTGAAATACCCATAGATTCTAAAATAGAAATAAGGTTTACAGAAAAGCTGGATACAACCAAAGCCATACAACATATAAAACTTGAAACAGGAGGGTTAAATACTACTTTTAAATATTACTTCAGTACCGATTCCCGTTCGGTATTTATAACTCCATACGAATTTTTATACAAGAATAAAATTTATACAATCAGAATCTTAAATACATTAACTGGTTTACTGGGTGAAAAATATATTGGGGCTGATATTGAATTTACTACAGTTGCCGGAAATCTGGTGGTTTCTTCGTTCAAAATAGATGGAACTAACTACACCTACGGCTTTAAACCTCAGCAAATAAACCTTAAACCTTATATTGAAGTAAGTTTTTCGGATGCCATAGATACTACCATACAATATACAGATGCTATAAAATTGGTAAATTCAACCGGGACCCTTACTCCGCTAACGTATAGTTTCAAAAACAATGCAAAAACCATTGCTATTCAATTTCCCAATAAACTTGTTCATTTTTCAAAACAGACTTTAAGTTTTCTCAACATGATTAAAGGGGCTCAAGGTGAAGAATTTAATGGTGCTGCCATTCAGTTTTACACCTTGCCCGATTCTACCCCTAAATTCCCGCTTATCTCCGATGAGGAACTTCTTACTAAAATTCAACTTCATACTTTTAAATACTTTTACGATTTTGCACATCCAGCAAGTGGAATGGCTCGCGAAAGAAATAACTCTGGCGATTTGGTAACAATTGGCGGCAGTGGTTTTGGTGTGATGGCACTCATAGTGGGTATTGAGAGAAATTTTATAACCCGTACGCAAGGTATCGAACGTTTCAATACCATTATCACTTTTCTCGAAAAAGCAGATAAGTTTCATGGCGCATGGGGACATTGGTACAACGGAAATTCCGGCAAAATCATACCATTCAGTTCTAAAGACAATGGGGGAGATTTGGTGGAAACTTCCTTCATGGCGCAGGGCTTGCTCACGCTCAGGCAGTATCTGCATGCTGACGTTACCGCCGAAAAGGATTTAATCGATCGTATAAACACCCTACTCGATGGAATAGAGTGGAGTTGGTACAATCACGACAACCAAAACATGCTTTCGTGGCACTGGTCGCCCACAGTTGGCTGGGCTATGGGTATGCACGTGCGCGGGTACAATGAGGCACTTATTACTTATTTCATGGCTGCATCTTCCAATACATATCCTATTGAAGCCCTGGTATACCATACAGGGTGGGCAGGTACAAATTATTTCCGCAATGGTCGCTCTTTTTACGGAATTACGTTACCTCTGGGATTTGATTATGGCGGGCCTCTATTTTTTAGCCATTATTCGTTTTTGGGATTAAACCCCAAAGGGCTTTCAGATACTTATGCCAGTTATTGGACCCAAAATCAAAACCATACACTCATCAATAGGGCATATTGTGTGGCAAACCCGAAAAAGTTTGTAGGCTATTCTGAAGACTGCTGGGGGCTTACTGCTTCCGACGACAATACAGGATACGGCGTACACGAACCCACCCGCGATATTGGAGTGATTTCGCCTACTGCTGCCCTTTCTTCTTTCCCCTATACACCTGAAGAATCCATGCGTGTAGCTAAATTTTTGTACTATGTGCTTGGCGATAGGGTTTGGGGTGAGTATGGTTTTTACGATGCATTCAATGCGCATGAAGGTTGGTGGGGAAAATCATATTTGGCTATAGATCAAGGGCCTATAGTGGTAATGATGGAAAACCATAGAAGCGGATTGCTATGGAATCTTTTCATGTCGGCTCCCGAAACTGCAAATGCTATGAATAAACTCGGCTTTACGAAGGAATAATCTTTACGTTCATATATTTTGTTTAATTCATAAAAAGTAAATAATGAGAAATACATTCATCTTAATCGTTTTATTAAGCATGTTTTACGTATCGTGCAAAAGTCCGGGTAGTACCAGTGGTGATGCGAATATTGACCGTAGGGTCGATTCGGTGATGGCACTTATGAGCCTCGATGATAAAATAGGGCAGCTTAATTTGCTTACTAGTGATTGGGATGTTACAGGCCCAACATTTCGCAAGGATTACGAGGATTTGATAAGGCAGGGGAAAATTGGGGCTATTTTCAATGCACATACTGCTGCATACACACGTAAGTTGCAGAAAATGGCTATGGAGGAATCTAAACTTAAAATCCCACTACTTTTTGGCTACGATGTGATACATGGATATAAAACCATTTTTCCGGGCATTGCTGCCATAGAAGCTGCTGCTTCAGGTTTACACTGGACATTTGCTCCCATGGTGGATATTGCCCGTGACCCTCGTTGGGGACGTGTAATGGAAGGTTCCGGCGAAGATGCCTACCTTGGTTCGCTTATTGGTGCAGCGCGTGTACGTGGCTTTCAGGGAAAAGACTTAACAGATCCTCTTACCATTCTTGCATGTGCGAAACATTATGCTGCTTATGGCGCTGCTCAGGCAGGCCGAGATTATCATACTGTAGATATGAGCGAGCTAGTTTTGCGAGAAGTGTATTTACCTCCTTTCAAAGCGGCTTTAGATGCTGGTGTGGCTACGTATATGACCTCCTTCAACGAGTTGTTTGGTATTCCGGCATCAGCCAGTCAGTTCCTACTGCGCGATGTGCTCAAAAAAGAATGGAATTTTAGTGGTTTTGTTGTTACTGACTATACTTCTATAAACGAAATGGTTGAGCATGGCTATGCAGTGGACCATAAACATGGGGCTGAATTGGCCTTAAATGCTGGCGTAGATATGGATATGCAAGGCACTGCATACCTGAGATTTTTGAAAGAATTGGTAGATGAGAAAAAGGTAACTGTAGCTCAGATTGATGATGCTGTGCGCCGTATTTTGAAACTCAAATTTCAGCTTGGCTTGTTTGATGATCCGTATAGGTATTCCGATGAAGAACGTGAAAAACAATTGATTTATGCTCCTGAGCACCTTGATGCTGCACGCGATATAGCCCGTAAATCTTTTGTGCTACTCAAAAATAATAACCAAACTTTGCCTTTTGGAGCAAATGTTAAAAATGTGGCCCTCATTGGCCCGCTTGGTGATACCCAGCATCACATACTCGGTACATGGCGTGCTGCCGGCGACAATGCCAAAGCAGTGTCACTGCTTATGGCTTTGCAGCAAGAGCCGGGTTTCAAAGTGGTGTTTGAAAAAGGGTGCGATATTGAAGGTACCGATAAATCTGGTTTTGCAAAAGCAATAGCTGCAGCACGGGCTGCTGATATAATTGTATTAGCTATAGGCGAAACCGCTGAAATGAGTGGCGAAGCTGCATGCCGTACCAATATTTCCATTCCGGGAGTTCAATCCGAATTGCTGGCTGAACTCAAAAAATTGGGCAAACCCATAGTACTGGTGCTCATGAATGGCCGCCCAATTACCATCGAAAAAGAAGTGGATATGGCCGATGCAGTGCTCGAAACTTGGTTTGCAGGAACGCAAGCCGGATATGCCATTGCCGATGTGCTTACCGGAAGGTATAATCCTTCAGGAAAATTGCCAATTACCTTTCCTCGCAACGTGGGGCAGATTCCTATTTTTTATAATATGAAAAATACAGGACGTCCTATTAGTGAGAGTAAGTATACATCCAAATACCTGGACGTGAGTAATACACCTCTTTTCCCATTTGGTTTCGGTCTGAGCTATACTACTTTTGCTTATTCCAATCTTGCACTTTCCGATTCTTTATTGCATAGCAACGATTCTATTGTTGTTTCAGTGAAACTGGCCAATACGGGCAATTTCGATGGTGAAGAAGTGGTACAGCTTTATGTGCGTGACCTGGTTGGCAATGTTACCCGTCCGGTAAAGGAATTGAAAGGATACAAAAAAGTTTTCCTGAAAAAAGGAGAAGAGCAGACCATCAGTTTTACGATCAAAGCTTCAGATTTGGCTTTCTATCATTCAGATCTTACTTTCAAACCTGAGAATGGCGATTTTATGGTATTTGTAGGTGGAAATTCGGTAGATGTAATTAATGCATCTTTCAAATTGCAATAATTTACTTGATTTATAAATGAGTTAGTTAATAAGTTGTTTTATTGTAATTTAGTTTAATAATAACCCTTTCGGCATTTAATATGTCCGAGAGGGTTTATTTTTTTTTGACACTTTCGTAATGGGTTAAAACACTGTATTCTGGCGACGAAATTCAGATGCAATGATAGCCACCGAACTTGCAACGTTCAGCGATTCTGCCTGTTTTTTTCCGAATGAAGGGATCGAAATTTTATGGGTAATGAGTGGAAGCACTTCCCGCGAAATTCCGGTTCCTTCATTTCCAAACACTATGAATCCATTTTTTTGCAAGTCATGTGTATATATATTTGCCCCTTCCATAAAAGTACCCGCTACAGGTAGGCTTTTCCCGAAGGAAGATATGTATGATACCAAATCAGTATATTCAATTTTTACCGAAGCTATGGCACCCATACTTGCTTGTATACACTTGGGGTTGTAGGCATCAACACAATCCTTGGAACATATAATATGATGAAAACCAAACCAATCTGCGGTACGTACTATGGTTCCGAAATTTCCCGGGTCTCGTATGCCGTCGAGGCATATGATAGGTGCTTGATGTGCATCTGTTTTTTCAATAAGTATGGGTATCTCAAAAACTCCTAATAATTCGGGTGGTGTAGCCAGAAAACTGATTTGTTTCATCGTGGCTGTATCGGCTACATAATATTCAGTTTCAGGATTATCTTTTTGGAATTTTACTGCATCACTATGCACCAGGAACTTGCATTTTAATGATGTTTTCAATAAATCTTTTACTAGTTTTTCCCCTTCAGCTACAAATAATCCGGCTTCACTTCGTGCATTTTTACTATCTAATGAGCGAATTAATTTTACTTTTGCTTTACTTATATTCATCTACAAATTTTTTGCTTTATGCACAGCATATTGATAACAAAATTGAAGCAATTTGCCGATTTGCAAAAATATTCTTTCATCCTTTTATTCGCCTGGTCTTTGTCTTCATGCAGTACTTCGTATTTATTGTCAGATAATGAGTATCTTGTAAAGAAGATGGATATTGAATATCCTAGCAATTTTTCGACAGAGGGTGTTGACAACCTTGAAACCTTCATCAAGCAACGCCCAAACCGCAAAGTATTTGTGTTTTTCCCTTTTCACTTATTTGTATATAATGCAATTCACCGCAAAAATTATAAAGAAAAGTGTACTGACTGCTTGGATGCTTACGAAGTAAATCGCGAGAAAGATGAAGTAGCTAAAGAGTTGGGCCAATCTGTTTTTCGCATACGCATGGATAGACTTTTTAGCGATTTTGGTGGTAGTATGCGAACCGCACGTTGCAGGTTTCGGCGCTGGGGGATGGAAACCGTAGGTGAAGCGCCTGTAATATACAGCGAAAAAATATCGAAAAATAGCGCTGCGCAAATTTCTCAGTACCTCAAAAATGAAGGATTTTTTCGAGCAAAAGTTACATCGGATACTACTATTGTGGGTGCGAAGAAAGTGGCTGTCAAATATTTTATTGAGCCTGGTGAAGCCACTATTATCAATGGGCTAAGCTACAAGATATACGATCCTTCTATCGACTCCATACTTATGAATGATGCAAAGAATTGCCTTGTAAAAAAAGGTATGCGATACGATTTGAATGTATTGGACGCCGAACGCGATCGCATTACCGCACTTCTTCGAAACAAGGGTTACTTCAAATTTTCTAAAGAGTATATAAGATACAAAGCCGATACGCTCTATACTTTCGAAAATAATGTAAATCTGACACTTGAAGTACTGCAACGTAAAGAGAAAATAAAGGTGGGGGAGTATCTCCAGAACATTGAACGAAATCACCAGGTATACAACATCAATAAGGTTATACTTACCACCGATTACGATGCAAAACGTGCTATTCGCGAAAAACAGGAATATACATCCACATTTGATACCATTCAATATGAAGGATACTACTTTGCTTATCAACCTTATTTAGAAGATGAAAATAATACCGATTATAAAGTGCTTAAATCACTGGCTATAAAACCAGAAATAATTTTTGATGAAATTTATCTTGGTCGCAAACAAAAAACTTCGGCAGATAGTTTATACATATTAACGGATGTCGAAAAGACCTATCAGCATCTTTCCGCGTTACGTATCTTCAAAATTGTGAATATTCAGTTCGAAGAGCTATCTGATTCTGTTTTGCAGCACAAAACATTCAATTATCAGAACAAACCCGGTAAACTCAATTGCCACATTCAACTAACTCCCGCCTCTTTACAATCTATCACTACTGAACTCGAAGGTAGCAATTTCTCCTCAAATTTTGGTATGGCTGGAAGTGTGGTTTACCAACATCGCAATTTATTTCGGAGTGCTACAAATTTATCTATCAAAGTGAAGGGGGCTCGCGAAAAGCGAATTGATGTACTTGAGGATTCGGAGACAGGCTCCTTTAATACTTTAGAATATGGGTTTGAGGCTAGGCTTACTTTTCCTAGTTTGTCACCACAGTTTCTTTTCCGGAATATTTTTCAGGAATACAAAAAAACTAACTATCCCAAAACCTATCTTACGGCCAGTTACAATTATCTGCAACGACCAGATTATACGCGCGATTATCTCAACTTTGGCTATGGTTACGGATGGCGTACCGGAAAATATTTCATACACAACCTGAATGTTGTTGAATTCAATACCGTTGAGCTTTATGCAATCAGCAGCAAATTCAGCGAGATACTTTCAACCAAGCCTTCTCTGCGCGAAAGTTACGAGGATCATGTGGTTGCCGTTACAAACTACTCGTTTCTGTATAATGAGCAAGAAATTGGTGTGAATAAAAGCTTTCCCTATGTCCGTTTTTCGGTTGAATCCAGTGGAAATTTACTCAGAACCGTACATCCGCTTTTTGCCGAACCCGATTCTACAGGAAGTTACACGCTCCTCAACAAAGTTTATACCCAGTTTCTGAAAACCGATATTGATTTGAGGTATTATAAAGCCATGAGCAAAACCAATACATTGGTATTCAGGTTTTATGGTGGACTCGGTTTGCCTTATGGCAATAAAAAAGTACTTCCTTTTGGTAAAAAGTACTACTCTGGTGGAGCCAATAGCATTAGAGCTTGGCCGGTACGTGGCATCGGTCCGGGTAGCCATGCCGATACTGTTTCACTTGCACCAAATCAGGCCGGCGATTTGAAATTGGAAGCCAACTTCGAATACCGCCAAGACATATACTGGATGCTCGAATCTGCCATCTTTATTGATGCTGGCAATGTTTGGGACTGGGCATATACTACCGATATAAGCGAAGGAAAATTTGAACTCAACAAGTTTTATAAACAAATAGCTGTGGGTGCTGGTGCAGGGTTGCGTTTCGATTTCACATTCTTCGTTTTCAGAGCCGATGTGGGCATCAAGATTTTCGATCCATCGCGTGCTCAAGGGCATCGATGGCTGGGAACTTATCCTGCTTCATTTAGCTCTATTTCTAATTATACTTTTAGTATCGGCTATCCGTTCTAAGAGCTTATACCAATTGTAAAAAATTATATATCAGTATTATATGTAAAAATCTCGAACATTCGTTCATTTAAATATTATTTATACATTTGCCAAAAGAAATCAAAAGTGAATTATGGGTTGGTTTACAAGACTGAAAAAAGGTATTATAACCGAAACAAAAGATAAAAAGGACATTCGTGAAGGGCTATGGTACAAATGTCCACGTTGTAAGAAAATTGTTACCTCCGACGATCATTATGCGAGTGCAAATGTATGCAGTGAGTGCAATTATCACGATAAAACCAATAGTCAACATTATTTCGAATTGCTATTTGATAATCAGGATTATACAGTATTGTTCAATAACTTATATCCTGCAGATCCATTGCGTTTCGTGGATACCAAAAAGTATGTAGACCGGATAAAAATTACAACCAAGAGCACCGGCATAAACGAAGCCATGAGTGTAGCTGCCGGAAAAATTGACGATTTGAACCTGGTGGTGGCAAGCATGAATTTTGAATTTATTGGTGGCAGTATGGGAGCCGTTGTAGGCGAAAAAATCAGCCGAGCCATAGACCATGCTATCAAAACACGTTCTGCATTGCTTATCATTTCTAAATCCGGGGGAGCTCGTATGATGGAAGCTGGTTTCTCACTTATGCAGATGGCTAAAACCTCTGCAAAACTCACCCTTCTTGCCGATGCCAGACTACCATATGTTTCACTCATGACTGACCCTACCACAGGCGGCGTTACTGCTTCTTTTGCTATGCTTGGTGATTTGAATATTGCCGAACCCGAAGCACTTATAGGATTTGCCGGACCTCGGGTTATCAAGGAAACCATTAAACGTGATTTACCTGAAGGGTTTCAGCGTTCCGAATTCTTGTTGGATCATGGTTTTATTGATTTTATTGTAGATAGGCGCGAGCTTAAACTGCGACTAGCACAGCAGCTTAGGTTTCTTATGGCTTAGTTAAACGATTGAATATTTGCATTATATACTATCTTTGTACATACTTACATTTTTGTAATGCTTGTAGAAATTAGTAGAAGGTTTGGAATCAGAATAAAATGATTTACAGACCTTTATTTTTTTTAATACTTTTCACAAATGATCAAATATGGTGAACTGGCGAGAGTATTTTATTATGAATAAACGTGAGCGAAAATCTGTCATAGTATTGCTCATTATTATTTTTACCTTCTACGGTCTCAGGCATGGTTACCAAATCTATCTCAACTCAAAACCATACAGCATTTCGCCCATATCTAAAGAAGAGGCAGACAGTTTCATTGCAGGTCTCAGTAAACGAAGTTCTTATGAAAACCTTTCACGCGTTGATAAATTTATTTTGGAAAAATATGACTCACTCCAACTTTTTAATTTCGATCCCAATACTGCTACCAACGTGCAATTTCTTAAACTAGGCCTTACCGAAAAACAAGTTGCAACCATCATCAATTACCGCGAAAAAGGGGGAAGATTTTATCAAAAAGATGATTTTAAGAAAATGTATGGGCTGCGCCAAATACAATTTGATTTGCTTAAACCGTATATACAACTACCTGAGCACAATAGTGCAACAAAACTCGCCACTATCCAGCAAATCGAAAGTAGCAAAGTCTATCCATATTCTCCAGATACAATCTCGAAGCAGCAACTCATCAAATGGGGGCTATCTGAGAAGCAAGCAGATGCATTTATAAAGTTCCGCGACAAATCCGGAGGTTTCAAAAAAAGCAGCGATATTGCCAAAATAACCTTCATTCCAGAAGATTTGAGACATGAACTTGAAATAAACGCTCAAACAAAGAAAGTGACCGTATACGAAAGAAAATACACTGCTGTAGACTTAAATGAGGCAGACACCAGCTCGCTAAATGCATTACCGGGAATTGGTCAGACCTTGGCAGCACGTATTATAGCTTATCGTAACAAACTTGGTGGTTTTGCCTCCAAAAATCAACTACTAGAAGTGTATGGCTTCAACCAGAAACTTTTATCAAGCCTCGATACACTCATTAAACCCATCTCAAGCAAAACGGCTTTAAAAAAGATTAAAATAAATTTTGCTGACTTTAAAGAACTTAAACATCCTTATCTCAGTTATGATCAGGTCAAAGCAATCATCAACCATCGAAGCAAATATGGTATGTTTACAGATGCCTCCAAACTTCAGAATGCTAAGTTATTACCTGACTCAGTCTTTCAAAAAGTCAATCCATATTTCATATATTAAAAAAATATGAAAAAATATTGTAAAAGAGGATAGAAAGTCATAAATTTGCCGCTCGAAACTAAAATATACTAACGAATGATAATTGTACCACTAAAAGAAGGAGAGAATCTGGAAAGAGCTCTCAAAAAGTTTAAAAGAAAATTTGAAAAGACAGGCGTTATCAAAGAATTGCGTGATCGTCAGGCTTTTAGAAGCAGATCCATTCGCAAACGCGAGAAAATGATCAAAGCAGTATACGTACAGCAACTGCATCAAGATAAAGAAAATGAATAAGCATACAGACGTTCAGGCCAAAAACCTGAACGTTTTGTTTTTAATACCCGTTTCTCAAACAATCATTCGACACTTCCGAATATTCATCTTTTTTTTTAACAAAATATACATGGAGAATCATTAAATTTTTTATATATTTGGATTGAGCCAATACATCAGCTTTCAATTACCAAACGGCTTTTTCTGAATGTACGAAAAATTATTTTTACAATATATCCAAAACCAAAAACGCTATTCTGAAAATACTGTTTCTGCTTACCAAGCAGATCTGGAACAATTCCGGGTATTTCTGAATACCGAAGGTCTAGTGCTTGAAATTCACGAAGCAACTGCCAAGCAGTTGCGATCATGGATAAGCCAGATGGCTAGAAATAAAATGGAGCCTACAACCATCAGACGCAAACTTTCTACCCTCAAGAGCTATTACAAATTTTTGCTGCGCAATGATTTCATCAAATCATCGCCTGGTAGCAGAATTATTCTGCCTAAAATAAAACATCACCTGCCTGTTTTTGTGGATCAAAAGCAGCTAAACCAATCCCTCGAAAAAGATTCAGAGTATCCAGAAAGTTTTGAAAATCTGGAGGTGAGATTAGTAATAGAATTGCTATATGGAACCGGCATACGTGTTTCTGAACTATGCGGTCTGAAAATGAAAGATATATATTTGTCTCAAAAGCAGATTAAAGTATTGGGTAAACGCAACAAAGAAAGGTTCGTGCCACTTACATTGCCCGCAATCACTGCCATCGAAGATTATCTTCACGCCTTTAGTCAAAAATATGGCACCCTGCCCGAAAGTTTCATCATCACCTACAATAATCAGGCCCCATGCACACGCCGCCGCATATATACCATAGTACATCAATTTCTGTTACAACATACCACTGTTGAGAAATGCAGCCCGCATGTGTTGAGGCACACTTATGCCACCCATCTGCTCAATTCAGGAGCAAATTTGTATGCCATTAAAACCCTGCTTGGTCATAGTAGCCTAGCAGCTACTCAAGTATATACTCACAACTCGTTCGAACAGTTAAAATCAATTTACAAACAAGCTCATCCCAGAGCATAAAAAAGGAGGATTATATGGATGTTAGAATTAATTCCGTGCATTTCGATGCAAGCCAGCAGTTACATGATTTTGTAACCGAAAAAGTAGGAAAGTTGATTAAAAAACATGAAGAAATAACGTCAGCAGAAGTTTTTTTGCGATTACAAAAAAGTGAAAACGCCGAAAATAAAATCGCAGAGGTGAAATTATCGGTTCCAAAACAAGAATTATTTGCCCGCAAACAAGCCAAAACATTTGAGGAAGCAACTGATTTATCGATAGAAGCAATAAAAAGGCAACTGAAGAAGTACAAGGAACAAACAAAAGAGTGATATTTTTTTGAAAAAAAGTGTAAAAATATTTGGTGAATATAAAATAACCTCTACATTTGCACACCGAAATCGGAAACGACCGAGGACGAAAAGATAAGAGGTTGCCGGTGTAGCTCAGTTGGCCAGAGCAGCTGATTTGTAATCAGCTGGTCGGGGGTTCGAATCCCTCCACCGGCTCACTTAGGAAACGAATACTTGAAATACTTGATTGGGGAGATTCCAGAGCGGCCAAATGGGGCAGACTGTAAATCTGTTGACGTACGTCTTCGGAGGTTCGAATCCTCCTCTCCCCACAAAAATAAGAAGCGGGATTAGCTCAGTTGGTAGAGCGTCAGCCTTCCAAGCTGAAGGTCGCGGGTTCGAACCTCGTTTCCCGCTCTTTTTTTTGCCGACGTAGCTCAGGGGTAGAGCGTTTCCTTGGTAAGGAAGAGGTCATGGGTTCAATTCCCATCGTTGGCTCTTCATGTTTAGCATAAAAATTTTTCATAAACGGTAAACAAATTAAAACAACATGGCAAAAGAGAAGTTTGATAGGTCCAAGCCACACGTGAATATCGGAACGATAGGGCACGTTGACCACGGTAAGACTACACTCACTTCGGCAATTACTATATGCCTTGCAGAAAAAGGATTGTCAGAAGTAAAGTCGTTCGATTCAATCGACAATGCACCCGAGGAAAAAGCTCGTGGTATAACAATTAACACTGCTCACGTGGAGTATCAGACCGCCAAACGTCACTATGCGCACGTTGACTGTCCTGGACACGCTGACTACGTTAAGAACATGGTTACTGGTGCTGCCCAGATGGACGGTGCAATTATTGTAGTTGCAGGTACTGATGGTCCAATGCCTCAAACCCGTGAGCACATTCTGCTTGCTCGTCAGGTGAACGTTCCTAAGCTTGTTGTGTTTATCAACAAAGTGGATTTAGTTGATGACCCTGAGCTATTAGAACTTGTTGAAATGGAAGTTCGTGAGCTATTGAGCTTCTATGAATTTGATGGTGACAATACTCCAGTTATTTTAGGTTCTGCACTAGGTGCACTTAACAAAGAGCCTAAATGGATGGACAAAGTATATGAACTTATGGACGCTGTGGACGTTTGGATTCCACTTCCTCCTCGTGAGACTGAAAAACCGTTCTTGATGCCTGTTGAAGACGTATTCTCTATCACTGGTCGTGGTACAGTTGCTACAGGTCGTATCGAAACTGGTCTTATTCACACTGGCGACCAAGTTGAAATCGTTGGTCTTACCTCAGATGGTTTGAAATCAGTTGTAACTGGTGTGGAAATGTTCCGCAAAATTCTTGACGATGGTCAAGCTGGTGACAACGTTGGTCTTCTCCTTCGTGGTGTTGACAAAGAGCAAATCAGCCGTGGTCAAGTTATCGCAAAACCTGGTTCAATCAAACCTCACAAACGCTTTAAAGCTGAGGTGTATATCCTGAAAAAAGAAGAAGGTGGTCGTCACACTCCTTTCCACAACAGATATCGCCCTCAATTCTTTATCCGTACCCTCGACGTAACTGGTGAAATACACCTGCTCGAAGGTCGTGAGATGGTAATGCCTGGTGATAACCTTACTATCGAAGTTGAACTTATCTACCCAGTAGCTATCAACCAAGCACTTCGTTTTGCAATCCGCGAAGGTGGTCGTACAGTTGGTGCTGGTCAGGTAACTGAAATTTTAGAATAATATTCTTTGAAATATATGGCCGACTTAGTATCTTTGTCGGCCATTTAAATACGGGTGTAGCTCAGTTGGTAGAGCATTGGTCTCCAAAACCAAGTGTCGGGCGTTCGAGTCGCTCCTCCCGTGCTTTTTTTGTTGTAAGACATTAAATTTAATAGGTTATAATAAATTAATACAATGAAAGTACGTGCTTATCTTCAAGAATCGTACAATGAGTTAATGAATAAAGTAACTTGGCCAACTTGGCCTGAGTTGCAAAGCAGTGCAATAATCGTGATGGTTACATCTTTGCTTATTGCTATTGTTATTTTCTTCATGGATCTTATTTTCGGTATACATACAACATCAGCTTGGAAAGGTATACTCGGATTTATCTATCAGTTATTTTAGTAAAAATAGTACCTACCGTTACCCATAAATGGAAAATCAGCCTGAAAAAAGATGGTACGTATTGCGTGCTATCGGTGGAAAAGAAAAAAAAGTAAAAGAGTTGATTGAGAGCGAAATAGCTATTCTTAAACTTCAGGATTACGTCACACAGGTTTTAATTCCTATGGAGAAAATAATTCAGTTTAAAAATGGTAAGCGCGTATCTAAGGAAAAAATATATTTCCCCGGTTACGTACTTGTTGAAGCTATTATGGAAGGTGAGGTACCACACGTACTTCGAAATATCAACTATGTAGTTGGTTTTTTGGGGGAAAAAAGTGGAATGCCCATCCCATTGCGCCAATCTGAAGTAAACAGAATACTTGGTAAGGTGGATGAACTGGCTGAAGCCGATGAAGTACTTACGACCTCTTTCACCATTGGTGAAAGTGTAAAAGTAATTGATGGGCCTTTCAATAATTTTACTGCTACTATTGAAGAAGTAAATTACGAGAAGAAAAAGCTAAAGGTGATGGTCAAAATTTTTGGCAGGAAAACACCTTTAGAATTAGGTTTTATGCAAGTTGAAAAAGAATGACGTACACGATTGATTGATTGATGCTTCCTAAAATCAAGCACTCAAGAGCGTCGCATTTAAATAAATCAATATATGGCAAAAGAAGTCACTGGAATAATTAAATTACAAATTAAAGGGGCAGCCGCAAATCCTTCCCCACCGGTAGGTCCTGCTTTGGGTTCTAAGGGAGTCAATATCATGGACTTCTGCAAGCAATTCAATGCCAGAACACAAGACAAGGCCGGTAAAATTATTCCCGTTGTGATAACTGTATATGCTGACAAATCATTTGAATTTGTTACCAAGACACCTCCCGTGTCTATACAGTTAAAAGAAGTCACTAGTTTGAAGTCTGGTTCACCCGAACCTAACCGAAAAAAAGTTGCGTCCATCACTTGGGAACAAATACGCGCCATTGCTGATGACAAAATGGTAGACCTAAATGCGTTTACCTTAGAATCTGCAATGAAAATGGTTGCCGGAACTGCCCGTAGTATGGGTATTACTGTAACAGGAACTCCTCCATTTGATAACAACTAATGTACGAATAAAAATGGCAAAGTTGACAAAGAACCAAAAGAAAGCAGCCGCTAAAATCGAAGTTGGTAAGCTCTACAAACTTTCTGAAGCTGCTTCCTTACTTAAGGACGTAAACTATGCAAAATTCGATGCATCTGTTGATATTGATATCCGCTTGGGTGTAGACCCTCGGAAATCTAACCAAATGGTGCGTGGTATTGTTGCATTACCCCACGGTACAGGTAAAGACAAAAAAGTACTTGTACTCTGTACTCCCGATAAAGCTGAAGAAGCAACAAATGCTGGTGCCGACTTCGTTGGTCTCGAAGAATATATCGAGAAAATCAAAGGTGGTTGGACTGATGTTGATGTTATCATCACCATGCCCAGTGTTATGGGTAAAATTGGTGCGCTCGGTAAAATTCTTGGTCCTCGTGGTCTGATGCCTAACCCAAAGTCTGGCACAGTTACTATGGATCTTGGTACTGCAGTAAAAGAAGTCAAAGCTGGTAAAATCGACTTTAAAGTTGACAAAACTGGTATTATACACGCTTCTATTGGCAAGGTATCTTTTAGCCCAGAAAAAATAGTGGACAATGCTAAAGAAGTATTGCACACGGTTTTGAAACTCAAACCTAGTACAGCAAAAGGAACTTATATGAGATCCATTTTCTTGTCTAGCACTATGAGTCCAGGGCTTGCAATTGATGTGAAAACCATCGACGAATAACAATCAAAAATTTACACAAATGACACGTGATAAGAAAGATTTGATTATAAACGACATCGTCGATAAAATGAACACCTACTCTCATTTTTACCTGACAGATGTTGCAGATTTGAACGCTGCTGCTACTACGGCTCTTCGCCGTACTTGCTTCAAAAGTGATATCATACTTATGTCGGTTAAGAATACCCTCATTGAAAAAGCTTTTGAAAAATCCGGTAAAAATCTGAGCGAACTTACTTCTGTTTTAAAAGGCAGTACATCTATCATGTTTTCCCAAAGTCCTACAGCTCCCGCAAAACTTATCAAAGAAATGCGTAGAAAACGTCTGCCTAAACCTATTTTAAAAGGTGCTTTCGTTCAGGAGTCAGTATACATTGGCGATAACCAGTTAGATAACCTGGTAGCTGTAAAATCTCGCGACGAAATGATAGCAGACGTTATTCTCATGTTGAAATCTCCTATGAACAACGTGATGTCGGCTCTCGAATCGGGAAAAAACACTATTCATGGCGTGCTCACCACCCTTTCAGAACGTGAGTAATTTTTTTTTCATAGCATATTGCTATACAAACAAATTTAAAGAATAAAAATAATTTTAAAATCTAAATACAATGGCAGATCTTAAAGCTCTTGCAGAACAATTAGTAAACTTAACTGTTAAAGAAGTTAACGAATTAGCTGGCATTTTGAAAAATGATTACGGTATTGAACCAGCTGCAGCCGCTGTAGTTGCCGCTCCAGCAGGTGCTGGTGCTGCTGAAGCTCCTGTAGTTCAAGAACAAACCGAATTTGATGTAATTCTTAAAAGTGCCGGTGGCCAGAAATTACAAATCGTGAAATTGGTGAAAGAACTTACCGGTATCGGTTTGAAAGAAGCCAAAGAACTTGTTGATGCAGCTCCTAAAGCAATCAAAGAAAAAGTATCTAAACAAGAAGCAGAAGCAATTAAATCACAGTTGGTTGACGCTGGTGCCGAAGTTGAACTTAAGTAACCGCTAGTTAGCGTTTATTATATTAGGTTTAGAGCCTCATTGGCTCTAAGCCTATTTGTTGTTATTATTAAGTTCAATTAATAACCAGATTAAATGGCCCAAAATAACCAACGTCATAATTTTTCATCTGCAAAGGACCAACTTACCTATCCTGATTTTTTGGAAGTTCAGATTAAGTCTTTCAAAGAATTTTTTCAGCTAGGTACTACCCCAGAGCAGCGCAAAAATGAAGGGTTGTACAAGGTATTTCAGGAGAATTTTCCGATTACCGACACCCGTAATAATTTCGTTTTAGAATTTATAGATTACTATATTGACCCTCCAAGATATTCAGAAGAAGAATGTATTGAGAGGGGTTTGACATATAGTGTGCCTCTTAAGGCAAAATTAAAATTATATTGTACCGACCCTGAGCATGAGGATTTTGATACTGTTATCCAAGATGTATATCTCGGCACAGTACCTTATATGTCACCCAGAGGTTCGTTTGTTGTAAATGGGGCTGAAAGAGTTGTGGTTTCTCAGTTACACCGATCTCCCGGTGTTTTCTTTGGCCAAACTATTCACGCTTCTCGTATGAAACTTCATTCTGCCAGGGTTATTCCTTTCAAAGGCAGTTGGATTGAGTTTACTACAGATATCAACAACGTGATGTATGCCTACATCGACCGCAAAAAAAAGTTACCTGTAACTACCTTGCTTCGTGCAATTGGTTTCGAATCTGATAAAGACATACTTGATATTTTTCAACTTTCGGATGAAATTAAAGTTTCTAAAGCCGGGTTAAAAAAATATATTGGCCGTAAAATCGCCGCTAGGGTGCTTACTACTTGGATTGAGGACTTTGTTGACGAAGATACAGGTGAAGTTGTTTCAATAGAACGTAATCGTATTATTCTTGAGAGGGAAACCATTCTTGAAAATGATCATATAGATCAGATTGTCGATTCTGGTGCCAAATCTGTAATTTTACAGAAGGAGGCCGAAGGTCAGAATGACTTTTCCATCATCTATAACACATTACAAAAAGACCCATGCAACTCTGAAAAGGAGGCCATGGTTTATATTTATCGTCAGTTGCGTAATGCAGAGCCTCCTGATGAGGCAACTGCCCGCGATGTTATCGACAAATTGTTCTTTTCTGATAAAAGATACGATTTGGGTGAGGTTGGACGATACAGAATCAACAAAAAATTGGGTCTCGAAATTCCAATGGACACGAAAGTGCTCACTAAAGCCGATATTATAGAGATCATAAAATACTTGATTCAACTCATCAATTCAAAAACTGATGTAGATGATATTGATCACCTTAGCAATCGTAGGGTTCGTACAGTAGGCGAGCAACTTTACGCCCAATTTGGCGTAGGTTTGGCTCGTATGTCCAGAACCATACGTGAACGAATGAATGTTAGAGATAATGAGGTATTTACACCTATAGATCTTATCAATTCAAAAACACTCTCATCTGTTATCAATTCTTTCTTCGGTACCAATCAGCTATCGCAGTTTATGGATCAAACAAATCCATTGGCTGAGATGACCCACAAACGCCGTATGTCTGCGTTAGGCCCGGGTGGTCTTTCACGTGAACGTGCTGGTTTTGAGGTTCGTGACGTACACTATACTCACTATGGTAGATTGTGTCCGATAGAAACCCCTGAAGGCCCTAACATCGGTCTTATTTCATCTCTTTGTGTTTTTGCAAAAGTAAACGAATTGGGTTTTATTGAAACCCCATATCGTAAAGTTGCAGAAGGTAAAGTTGAGCTTGCTCATGCTGAAGTCGTATATATGACTGCGGAGGAGGAGGAAAACAAAATCATCGCGCAAGCGAATGCACTTATCAATGCTGAGGGTAAATTCATCAATCCACGCGTAAAATCACGTTTGAATGGTGACTTCCCGCTGGCGGAGATCAATGAGGTAAATTTTATGGACGTAGCTCCTAATCAAATTGCCTCTATTGCTGCATCTCTTATTCCTTTCTTGGAACATGATGATGCCAACCGTGCTCTTATGGGTTCTAACATGATGCGCCAGGCAGTTCCACTTATGAAGCCTGATTCACCTATTGTAGGTACTGGTATTGAGGCTCTTGTGGCTCGCGACTCTCGTGTTATGTTTCTGGCAAAAGGCGATGGTGTAGTTGAGTATGTGGATGCAGATGAAGTTGTAGTTCGCTACTCCAGAACTGAAGATGAAAGATTTGTTAGTTTTGACGATGAAGTGGTTCGTTACAGAATGCCCAAATTCAAAAAGACTAACCAGAATACTTGTTTGAACTTAACACCCTTAGTAAAAAAAGGCGACAAAGTTGTCGAAAACGATATCCTTACTGAAGGTTATGGTACTCAAAATGGTGAACTTGCCCTTGGTCGTAACCTTATGGTTGCGTTCATGCCTTGGAAAGGTTACAATTTTGAGGATGCTATTGTGCTTTCAGAGAGAGTAGTTCGCGACGATATTTTCACTTCATTACACATAGATGAGTATATACTTGAAGTGCGCGATACAAAGCGTGGAGCTGAAGAGTTGACTTCTGATATACCGAACGTAAGTGAAGAGGCAACAAAAAATCTGGATGAGAATGGTATCATTCGCGTAGGTGCATATGTTAAACCAGGTGATATACTCATTGGTAAAATTACCCCTAAAGGCGAATCAGATCCTTCGCCCGAAGAGAAACTCTTGCGGGCCATATTTGGGGATAAAGCCGGCGATGTGAAAGATGCCTCCCTTAAGGCACCACCCTCATTATATGGCGTGGTTATTGACAGGAAACTATTCTCTAAAGCCAATAAGGAAAGAAAATCCAAAACAGCTGAGAAAAATGTTCTTGCCAAAATCGACAAAGAATTTGAAAGGCATAGAGAAGAACTCAACAGCAAACTTATTGAGAAACTGTTTGAGCTTGTCAATGGTAAAACATCCCAAGGTGTAAAAGACTACTACAACGTAGACGTTATAGCCAAAGGTGTGAAATTTACCAATAAGATGCTGCAGGATATTGATTATCTGAACATAAACCCTAACAAGTGGACTACAGATAAGTCTAAGAACGAAACCATACGCGAATTGCTTCACAATTACGTAGTGAAATTTAAAGAAATTGAAAGTAACTACAGACGTCAGAAATATAATATTACCATTGGTGATGAACTTCCAATTGGTATTTTACAGCTGGCAAAAGTATATGTGGCCAAGAAACGCAAAATCACAGTAGGTGATAAAATGGCGGGTAGACACGGAAATAAAGGTATAGTGGCTCGTATTGTAAGAGACGAAGACATGCCTTTCTTAGCCGATGGAACGCCGGTAGATATCGTATTGAATCCGCTTGGTGTACCTAGCCGTATGAACCTTGGACAGATTTATGAAACTGTGTTGGGCTGGGCTGGTAAAAAGCTGGGAGTAAAATTTGCGACACCTATTTTTGATGGTGCGTCTATTGACGATATCAACAATCTGACGGATAAAGCAGGTGTTCCTCGATTTGGACGAACTTATCTTCATGATGGTGGTACAGGTGAGCGTTTTGACCAACCTGCAACAGTAGGTGTCATTTATATGCTTAAACTGGGTCACATGGTTGATGACAAAATGCATGCTCGTTCTATTGGTCCTTATTCGCTTATAACGCAGCAACCGCTTGGTGGTAAAGCTCAGTTTGGTGGTCAGCGTTTTGGTGAAATGGAGGTTTGGGCACTCGAAGCTTTCGGTGCTGCCAATATACTGCAAGAAATTCTCACAATTAAGTCAGACGATGTTGTTGGTCGTGCCAAAGCATACGAGGCTATTGTTAAAGGCGAATCTATGCCTAATCCTGGTATACCTGAATCGTTCAATGTATTGTTGCACGAGTTGCGTGGCCTTGGTTTAAGTATAAATCTGGCTTAATGAATAAGTTGATACAGGCCGGGATAATTTTTGTTCCGGCCAATATCTTTAACCGTCAATTAATTTCGGCCCATGGCTTTCAGAAAAGATAATAAAGTAAACGCTGATTTTACCAGTATAACTATTAGTTTAGCTTCACCAGAAGAAATTCTTGAACGTTCGAGTGGTGAAGTTCTTAAACCTGAGACAATCAACTATCGTACTTACAAACCTGAACGTGATGGTTTGTTTTGCGAGCGTATTTTCGGCCCGGTAAAAGACTACGAGTGCCACTGCGGTAAATACAAACGTATCAGATACAAAGGTATCGTTTGCGACCGTTGCGGTGTAGAAGTTACCGAAAAGAAAGTAAGACGTGAACGTATGGGGCACATCCAACTGGTAGTGCCGGTGGCTCACATCTGGTATTTCAGATCTTTACCTAATAAAATTGGTTATTTGCTCGGACTTTCAAGCAAAAAACTTGATGCCGTTATTTATTATGAACGTTATATTGTAATCCAGCCCGGTATAAAGGGCGCGGATGGCGGTATCAAAACGCTCGATTTTCTAACTGAAGAAGAGTTTCTTGAAATTACTGAATCTCTTCCTAAAGAAAATTTCTCTCTCGACGATTCCGACCCAAATAAGTTTATTGCTAAAATGGGTGCAGAAGCGTTGTATGATCTTCTTACTTCTATTGATTTGGATGTTTTGGCCGATCAATTGCGCTATTCTGCAGGAAAAGAAGCCTCACAGCAACGCAAAAATGACGCACTAAAACGCCTTCAAGTGGTAAGTGCTTTCAAAGCTTCCAGAATAACTAATCGTCCGGAATGGATGGTTATAAAGGTAGTTCCGGTAATTCCACCCGAATTGCGTCCTCTGGTACCTTTGGATGGCGGACGTTTTGCTACATCCGACCTGAATGATTTATATCGTCGTGTGATTATACGCAATAATCGTCTGAAAAGACTTATTGAAATAAAAGCCCCTGAGGTGATTCTTCGAAACGAAAAAAGGATGCTTCAGGAAGCAGTAGACTCATTGTTCGATAACTCACGTAAAGTGAATGCTGTGAAGACTGAAGCCAATCGTGCTCTCAAGTCTTTGTCAGATAGCTTGAAAGGCAAGCAAGGTCGTTTCCGCCAAAACCTTCTTGGTAAACGTGTCGACTACTCTGCTCGTTCTGTTATTGTTGTTGGTCCTGAACTGAAACTTCATGAATGCGGTATACCAAAAGATATGGCTGCAGAGCTGTATAAGCCTTTTGTTATTCGTAAACTTATTGAAAGAGGCATTGTAAAGACTGTTAAATCTGCAAAGAAAATAGTTGATAGACGTGATCCTGTTATTTGGGATATTCTCGAAAATATTCTGAAAGGTCACCCGGTAATGCTAAACCGTGCCCCTACGCTTCACCGACTAGGTATTCAGGCTTTCCAGCCTAAACTTATTGAAGGTAAGGCTATACAGTTGCACCCGCTGGTATGTACCGCATTCAATGCCGACTTTGACGGTGACCAAATGGCTGTGCATTTGCCTTTAGGCAATGCTGCAGTTTTGGAAGCTCAGTTGCTCATGCTTGCCTCACACAATATTCTTAACCCTGCAAACGGTGCACCTATCACAGTTCCATCGCAAGACATGGTTCTTGGTTTGTACTATATTACCAAACCGCGGAAAAGTTCCCCTGAGCACTTTGTAAAAGGTCAAGGGCTTATTTTTTACTCTGCTGAAGAAGCCATCATTGCATACAACGAGGGTAAAGTTGACTTACACGCCAATGTAAAAGTGAAGATTTCGCCTGAAGTAAGTCGCACACCTTATGGTAAAATTATTGAAACTACTGTAGGTAGAATCATTTTCAACCAGTCGGTTCCTGTTGAGGTTGGATATATCAATACACTGCTTACCAAAAAGGCACTTCGCGATATCATAGGTAATGTGCTTAAAATATGTGGTACTGCCCGTACTGCCGAATTCCTTGATGACATCAAAGAATTAGGTTTCCGTATGGCTTTCAAAGGTGGTCTCTCGTTCAACCTGAACGATGTGATTATACCTGAAGATAAACAAAGGATGGTAGACGATGGTTACAAGCAAGTAGAAGAGGTATTGGACAACTATGAAAATGGTGTTATAACCAACAACGAACGCTACAACCAGATTATCGATATCTGGACGCACATAAACGCGCGTCTTACTGATACCCTTATGACTCGCTTAACAAGCGACCAACAAGGCTTCAACTCTGTATTTATGATGCTCGACTCCGGAGCCCGTGGTTCTAAAGAGCAAATTCGTCAGCTTTCTGGTATGAGGGGTCTTATGGCCAAACCTCAAAAATCTGGAGCTGCCGGTGCTGAGATTATCGAAAATCCTATTCTTTCTAACTTTAAAGAAGGTCTATCGGTACTTGAGTATTTTATATCTACACACGGTGCACGTAAAGGTTTGGCCGATACTGCCCTCAAAACAGCTGATGCGGGTTATTTGACTCGTCGTTTGGTAGATGTAGCTCAGGATGTAATTATTACTCAGGACGATTGCGGTACTTTACGTGGTATTGAAGCCACTGCGTTGCGTAAGAATGATGAAATAGTTGAGAAATTGTATGAACGTATCATTGGCCGCACTTCGGTACATGATATTTTCCATCCGAATACAGGCGAAATGATAGTTTCTTCTGGTGAAGAAATTAGTGATGAGATTGCTGCTCGCATTGAGAATTCTCCTATTGACCGCATTGAGATTCGCTCGGTATTAACCTGCGAATCGAGAAAAGGTGTTTGTGCCAAATGTTATGGCCGCAACCTAGCCACAGGACGTAAAGTTCAGATTGGTGAAGCTGTGGGAGTTATTGCTGCTCAGTCTATCGGTGAACCTGGTACTCAGCTTACTCTTCGTACGTTCCACGTGGGGGGTACTGCAGGTAACATCGCTACTGAATCTACTATCATTGCTAAATACGATGGTATAGTTCAAATAGACGAGTTACGTACAGTAGAATACAAAGATCCGAATACCGAAGAAAAATACGATGTAGTTATTGGTCGTATGGCCGACTTGCGTATGCTCGATAAAAACACAAAAATTGCTCTTACAACTCAACATATTCCTTATGGTGCCAAGCTATATGTGAAAAATGGTGACGAAGTAAAAAGTGGTACACTTATTTGCGAGTGGGATCCTTTCAACGCCGTTATAGTTACTGAGGCCAGCGGTAAAATTGAGTATGATAGTCTTATTGGTGGTATAACTTATAAGGAAGAAGCCGACGAACAAACCGGTTTCCGCGAGAAGGTAGTTATTGAAACCAAAGATAAATCTAAGAATGCGGCCTTGCGTATTGTTGATACTGATGGTATGGTTATTCGTACATACAACCTTCCGGTTGGTGCACACATTTCAGTAGACGATGATCAACCTTTGGTTGCAGGTATGGTGTTGGCAAAAATTCCCAGGGCAGTTGGTAAAGTAGGTGATATCACCGGTGGTTTGCCTCGTGTAACGGAGCTTTTCGAAGCTCGTAATCCGAGCAATCCGGCCATAGTTTCTGAAATTGACGGTGAAGTAAGTTTTGGTAATAAAATCAAGCGTGGACAACGCGAAATTATCATTACCTCCAAATCAGGCGAAGATATCAAACGTTATTTAGTACCACTTTCCAAACAGATTTTGGTGCAGGAAAACGATTATGTTCGTGCTGGTATGGCTTTGTCAGACGGATCTATTACGCCTTCAGATATTCTATCTATTAAAGGTCCTACTGAAGTACAAGAGTATATTGTGAACGAAGTTCAAGAGGTTTACCGCTTACAAGGTGTGAAAATTAACGATAAGCACTTTGAAGTGATTGTACGCCAAATGATGCGTAAGGTGCAAATTGACGAACCTGGGGATACAGAATTTCTTGAGAAACAGATTGTTGACAAATGGGATTTCATGGAAGAAAATGACCGTATTTATGGTAAAAAAGTGATTGATGATCAAGGTGATTCAGACTTGCGTCCCGGTCAGATTATCACTGTACGTAAATTGCGAGATGAAAATTCTATACTTAAGCGTAAAGATTTGAAACTTATAGTGGCTCGCGATGCATCGCCTGCTACTTCCAGCCAGATTCTGCAAGGTATAACCCGTGCAGCATTGCAAACCCAAAGCTTTATCAGTGCAGCTTCCTTCCAGGAAACTACCAAAGTGCTGAACGAAGCGGCCATTATGGGCAAAACAGATGGTCTGGAAGGTTTGAAAGAGAACGTTATAGTTGGACATCAGATTCCTGCTGGTTCTGGCATAAGACTTTACACTGATATTATTGTTGGATCAAAGGAACATTACGATTCTCTGATTTCAGCTAAGCAACACTAATATGCATGGATCCTTCGTGAAAAAATTGCGAAGAATTTAACCGATATTCTAAGTATAGCAAGCCAAGTGTGCTTGCTATACTTTTTTAATAACACATTATACATTATATCGTATGAACGAAGACAAAAACAAACAGCAACAGATAAGCATAGAATTGCCTGAAGAAAATGCAATGGGTGAATATGCCAACCTTGCTATTATTACCCATTCATCGTCGGAATTTGTAATGGACTACATCAGGGTTATGCCCGGTATGCCCAAAGCAAAAGTTGTTTCACGCATTATTCTGACACCTGAACACGCAAAACGAATGCTCAAAGCTTTATCGGAAAACGTTATCAAGTATGAAGAGAATTTTGGCAAAATTAAAAATGCCGAAGCAGTAATGGCCTTTCCCCTTAATTTTGGCGGACCTACTGCAGAGGCTTAATTTTCTTAATCTAAAATAACAACGAAACCACGAATTATTGATTGTACGCTTAATCAACAATTCGTGGTTTCGTGTGTTAACTATTGGGTGACTTTGCTTTTAGCGATATATGGTTTCGTTATGCTGGCTTAAATCTAAACCTTCTTCTTCCTGTTCTTTTGTTACCCTTATTTTCCAAATTTTATCGGTTAACCAATAAAGTGCATATGAGCCTCCAAATGTAAATGTACCTACTATTACCAATGCAAGCAAATGGTTTAGAAATGTGGTTGTTTCTCCAAATATAAGACCTACATCCTTTGCAAATACTGCTGTTAGTAACATACCTACTATGCCACCCATGCCATGAGCAGGGAATACATCAAGTGTATCGTCAAGTGTAGTTTTGCTTTTCATACTAATGGCAAAATTGCTAACAAGTGAGGCCGCTGCACCAATGAAAATACTTGCCCCCACGCTCACATATCCTGCTGCAGGGGTTATGGCTACCAAGCCTACTACAGCCGCAATACTAGCTCCTAATGCACCTGGTTTTTTTCCTTTTGCACCTTCCAGAAAAATCCATGCCAGCATGGCAGAGGCCGATGCAATATTGGTATTAATAAAAGCAGTAACTGCCAAACCAGACGCTTGCAGAGCTGAACCAGCATTGAATCCGAACCAACCAAACCATAGCATTCCGGTGCCCAGCAATACATAAGGGATATTTGGCTGAATTTGTCGTTGTTCCATGCGGGGGCCTAGATAAAACGCACCTGCCAGTGCTGCAAATCCGGCTGACATGTGTACTACAGTACCTCCTGCAAAATCAAGTACTCCCCAATTTCTGAACAAGCCATTCGGATGCCAGGTCATATGTGCGAGTGGGGCATATATAAATATTATGAACAAACATATGAACAACAGATAGCTTGAGAACCTTACTCTTTCGGCAAAAGAACCTGTTATAAGAGCAGGAGTGATTATAGCAAATTTTAATTGAAACATAGCAAAGAGCGCTAAAGGAATGGTCGGTGAAAGTGCTCCATCCGGTGCTATACCTACGTTTTTAAACATAAAAAAAGTGAGCGGATTTCCGAAAATACCCGTGCCTGCGCCTCCTATGCTTTCGCCAAATGCTAAGCTGAACCCTACTACAACCCACAAAATACTGACTACACCCATTGATATGAAACTCTGAAGCATAGTAGATATTATGTTTTTCTTTTGAACCATACCTCCATAAAAAAAGGAGAGGCCGGGAGTCATAAGCAGAACCAATGCAGTTGCTGTGAGCATCCAAGCTATATCTGCACCTACCAGACTTGAGGTATCTGCGCTTCCTGTAGGGTAGCTTATAACTGCCCCTAGCAAACTAAAACCTAAGAAAATAACTAAGAGAATTGTTAATCTTGCTTTCATAAATCAATTTTTATACTCGGCAAAAATAATGATTTAGTTTTAATAAATAAGGGGTATGTGTATAAAAAAAAAGTAAAAAAAATATTTATACCCATAAAAAAAATGGGGTAAGATATGAATAAAGAGTAAAAAAATGCAGATGAAAGCATATATGAAGGGGGTTGAAAAATATTTGTTATAATTATTTAAATTTTGTTTCTATTTTTATGTAGCTTTGGTTTGTTTAAAAGGTATAAAAATCTTATTTTTGATTTTTAGAATCCAGTTTAGGAGTATATTAAATTTAAAACTCATAGCTATGAATGTTTTAGGTATAGATGTTGGCGGATCAGGAATTAAGGGGGCCATTATAAATACAGAAACAGGTGCATTTATAACTGAAAGATATAGGGTAGATACACCAAAGCCATCTACACCCGCGCTTGTCGCCGATGCAATATCTGCAATTAGCAATAATTTTCAGTGGAAAGGTTTGGTTGGAGTAGGTTTTCCGGCCGTGGTTCGTAATGGGATAGTATATACTGCCTCCAATATCGATAAAAGCTGGATAGGCACAAATGCATCTGCAATTTTTGAAGCAAAAACCGGAAACAAAGTATATGTACTGAATGATGCTGATGCTGCCGGATATGCCGAATTCTTATATGGACATGTTGCCAAAACCAAAGGGGTAGTTATAGTCATTACTATAGGTACCGGGCTTGGTACAGCTATATTCACTGATGGTATTCTGGTTCCGAATACAGAATTTGGACATCTACAGTTTAAAGGAGTAGTTGCTGAGCAATATGCCTCTGACGCAACACGAAAAAAACTAGATCTCACATGGGACGAATGGGGAAGAAGATTCAATGAGTATTTGAAGTATCTGGAATTTCTTTTTTCACCCGAATTGTTTATTTTAGGGGGTGGTGCAAGCAAAAAACTTGACAAATTTATCCATAATTTCACGGTATACACACCGGTGACCGCAGCCGCACTTGAAAATAATGCTGGTATTATTGGAGCAGCATGTATGGCCGCACTTAAAAGCGATTCTTAGATTACTTTCGGCTTCTTGAAGTATGTCCAAATATATAAAAGATCTGATTTTTTCGGGTGAAGGTCTGAATCTCGATTTTAAATACGCTATAACTGATTCCCGTAAAATTGCCCGCAGTCTGGTTGCATTTGCCAATACACAAGGAGGTAAACTTCTTATTGGTGTCAAAGATAATGGCAATATTGTTGGTGTTTCGTCCGACGAAGAATATTATATGGTGCAGGCGGCTGCTCAATTGTATTGCAAACCAGAAGTGCTTTTTACTACAAAACCTTGGTATATTGATGGTAAAACTGTACTTGAAATAGTTGTACCTGAAAGTACGAATAAACCTCACATGGCCGAACGTGAAGGTAAATGGTGGGCATACATTAGGGTTGCCGACGAAAACCAATTGGCCAATTTGGTGATGATAAACGTATGGAAGAAGCACAAAAGGGTAGATGGTATAAAGATGTCATTCTCCGAAACCGAGCATGCTTTATTTAAGTATTTGCATGAAAATGAATTTATAACACTATCGCGCTTTATAAAATTGTGTCTGATTCGGCGTAGCGAGGCCATAGATATTCTTTCATCCTTAGTAGTGCTTAGGGTTTTGGAAATTGTATTTAAAAATAACGAAACATATTACAAGCAAACTGAAAAAAATACCTTGCTTAATAATCAAATTAAAAACTGGTTACATATTGATTAGAATTGTAAATCAAAATCCAGTTTTTCCCTAGAGTATATATGTATTCTATACTTGCGTCTGTTGTAGCCAACGATTCTATATTGGATACCAAACTGATTGGCATTTGCGAATTTACAAACTTGTGCTTGTCGTAGAGTACAAACCAATTTGTTTCATTTGTAAATACTGCCTGAATCCATTTTGCTTTTGCATCTGATAGTTTTTTTAGTTCGAGCATCATGGCGTTTGGAATGTTGCTGCATGCAAAATCAGAATCTTCATACAATATGAGCCATGCATTATCTGAATTTATCCATGCAAAATTTATGACTTTTCTTTTGTCATTGAGTTCTTTAAGTTTATTAAGCATAGCTTTTGGAATATTGTATGCCGAAAAAGAATTGTTGCCATACAATATAAGATTTGCACCTGCCTCGTTCCACCAAATCTGCTTTATATTTTTGTTCGAAGTATATATTTCATCGAGTTTTTTGGATATATGCAAAGGCAAATTGTTTTGTGAATAACCATTTTCCCCGTACAATATTACCCAAGCTCCGGCACCTGATTCTACTAGCTTTACGTTTTGCTTATCATTTTGAAGAGCTTTTAGCTCCGCTTCCATAGCAGCTAAGGTTTTGTAGGTTCCTTGTGCGAAAACGTGGGAAATAAATAATGCACAAATGGCCAAAAAAACAGCCAGATTTTTGATAAAAAAATTGTACTTTCCATGTAAATGCATGGCAATTGAGTTATATGAAAATAAAAGATTCAAAAAGCTTACATTTCATGTAAAAGGAAATATGCAGCACCATACATTTCCTCGCCACGCTGCACATGGGCTATGCACTCATGTCCTTCGGGAGTATTGTACAAAAAACCGTTATAATCAATACGTCCCACACAGCGCTTAATGCCAGTTCTGGATTTGTATACTTTGCCATCGCGGTCTATTCGTCCCATGAAATTTCCTTGGCTATCGTAAATGTAATTTTCGGGAGTATCTATGCGGCCTACCGGACTACAAGTGTTTATTTTGTTGTAGATAATACCATCAGCGCCTACTCTGCCAATTCCGGTACTGCCATTTCTACCTTTGTAAACATTGGCCATAATCTTTTAATTTAGGTGTTAAATTTTTCAATCGTTACCAAAGTTACTAAATATTATCCTTTTTTTCATTAAATTACACGAAAGTTTTAAAATTTCTATTCATCCTTAACATTTTGTTAACCATAAAAAGATGCTTATTATAGGGATATTTTGAAAATGTATACTTAATAAAGTGTAGGTGTGAAAATGGTAAAGCACACTTAATCAGATATTAATGATGGTTAAATAGCAAGTGCCGATATTTGTAAATGAAGTGCTAATATGGCCAATTTGATGTAAGTGTCAGTATAATAAATATATAGCATGAAAAGTGTGTTAAAAAAGAATGAACCTTGTAAAAAACGACCTTACCACCGAAAGGGTAGCGTACCTTTGCAACGTAATTTTAAAAACCGACTTATGAAAAGATCGTTCATTGCTATTGGGCTTACTATAATCGTAATACTTGGATGGAGTGTTGTGCCGGCAAGTAAAAACGATGATAACGATGCCTTGTCAATCAAACGAAACTATGCAACTGAAGACTATCTTTGGAATCGATATTATATTGAAACCATAGAATATATTAAAAAGCACGAAGGGTATAATGGGGGATTGATTTATACTTGTGCTGCCGGCCAGCCTACCATTGGATACGGGCATGTAATATTAGAAGGTGAAAGCTTTCAGGAGCCCATTAGCCGCAAAACAGCAGACAGCCTTTTACGTAAAGATTTTGCCAAAGCACTGAAGGCTGTTGAAAGAAACACTACACTTGAGGGGCTTCAGAAACTGGCCATTGCACACTTCGTATTTTCGGTAGGTACTGGAAATTTTTATAGAAGTGATTTGAAGAATAAAATTTCTGGTAACGAAAATATCGACGATGAAATACTTGCATGGGCATATTATACCCGCAATGGCAAGAAAATAAAAAGCAAGCATGCCTACAAAATCAGGATGTGGGAGCTCAATTTGTACAATGAAGGCAAGCGTACCTATATAAAAAGGTAAATCGCTTAATTTTTTTTGCATAGTTTCATACCCGTATTATCCTATTCTGTGATAATATGGGTATTGTGTTTTAGGGAAAAACTAATGGGTATTTACTTGCGTATGTGTTACATATTTAGTATAATAGCTCGTTGCAATCAAGTGTATTTTTATAAAGTGAATACGCCGAGTAATATTTGTGCCAAAAAAATACTAAACAGATTTTATTGCATACAATGTTTTTGTTACTTTAGAGTTTTATCAGAAGCATAATATACTTAAATTAAATATCAGCAAATGGCAGATGCATACACCCATATGGAACATGAAGCCGAGATGCTTGCGCTGAAGCAAACTTCCCTGTTTGCATCTATTGCTGATGATATTCTGATCAAAATAGCCCGTGAATTAGTGACCATTCGCTTGGATGCATACAAAATTATTTTTGCTAAGAATGATGTATCTGACTCTATGTTCATTCTGAAAGAAGGCAGCGTGAGGGTGCATGATGAATACGTCACTTTTACACAGCTTGATGCCCCAAGTACTTTTGGCGAGTATTCCATCATCGACTCTTCATTGCGCACCGCCTCGGTAACAACCATTACACCGGTTACGCTTATAGCACTTAGCCAAAGTAGTTTTTTCAACCTTATGTCAACGCACCAGGAACTCATGCAAAGTGTAATGAAGGCTATGGTGCAACGCGTAAAAGATAAAGATAGGCTCGAAGAGGAACTTGCCTCACGCAACGCCGAAATAGTGCGCCAAAAAGAAGAAATTGAATCGCAAAGAGATGAAATAGAAGCACAACGTGATATGGCCGAACAACAACGCGACCAGATACTTGAGCAAAAGAGAGAAATAACGGACAGTATATTTTACGCCAGACGCATACAACAAGCGATGTTGGTGCCAGAGCAAAATTTCAAAAACCTTTTCCCCGATTCCTTTATCCTTTATAAACCACGTGATATAGTAAGTGGTGATTTTTATTGGATCAATCAGAAAGATGATTTGATTGCAATTGCAGCCGCAGATTGCACCGGACACGGAGTACCCGGGGCACTTATGAGCGTTTTGGGCATTTCGTTGCTCAATGAGATTTTCTTGAAAATTAATGAATGGAAACCTTCCGAAATCCTGTTTGAACTTCGGAATATGGTCATCAAATCTTTGAATCAGACCGGAAAGGATATTGAGACAAAAGATGGTTTAGATATAAGTCTATGTATTGTAAATACTACTGAGCGTAAAGTAACATTCAGCGGGGCTTATCACAGTGTTTATTTTATTTCGGAGGGTGAACTTACTGAGTACCGTGGTGATAAAATGCCGATTGGTATTACGTTCAGAATTCATAATTCGTTTACCGAAACAGAACATTTTTATAAACCTGGTGATTTCATGTATCTCACTACAGATGGCTATATTGACCAATTTGGAGGCCCATCGGGAAGAAAATTTCTGGCTAAACAATTTAAGGAACTTTTGGTGAAATTGCATCCACACGATTTTACCCTACAAGTGAATATACTTGATAATACTATCAGTGACTGGATGCTGGAGTATGGTCAACTTGACGATATTCTTGTGATAGGTATTAAATTATAAATATTTGGTGTAAAATATGATACACTTTACAATCGGATGCCGGCCAAACTGCTAAAAATATTGGTTTTATTTCTCATTTTCATCTCCGAATCCCAAATCTGGGCACAATCCCGTGCGCCTTTTATACAATCATTGAAGCCTATCATACAAAACTACTCGCATGCCCAACATCGGGCAAGTGCTCAGAATTGGGATATTGCTCAAGATTCTTCCGGAGTTATGTACTTCGGAAACGGTTCAGGTTTGCTGAGGTTCGATGGCAATAATTGGACTCTCTTTAAACTTAGCAACAAGTCATTGGTCAGATCTATGCTATTGATTGATGATAAGTTGTATGTAGGTGGAACCGGCGAGTTCGGATATTTTACCATCTCTCCGGCTGGTCTGAGATATACTAATATTTCTGAACGGATAAAAGACAAGAATGGTGATGTCTGGAAAATCATTGAATATGGGGGGGCAATCTATTTTATTGTGGGCACCAAGAAGGTATTTAAGTATGCAGAGAATAATCTGACACTTCTGAAGCACGATAAGGATTTTAGCATTTTTAGCGGATTTAAATGTGGTGATAGTATTTTCATTGCTACTGAAAACTCTGGTATTGCAATCATTGAAAATGATACTGTAAAATTGACTCCAATAGGTGCAGATTTGGCTAAATACCGGATATCTAGTATTTTGAACTACAACGCAGATAATCTTATAATTGCCACCTCGCAGCATGGTTTATTTCTGGCTTCTAAAAAGCCACCATATAAAACGCAAGCATTCAAAACAACAGCCAGTGAGTTTTTTAATACCAAAATGGTGTATTCGGGTGAACTATTGCCCGATGGAAATTTTGCGTATAGCTCGCTCAATGGCGGAATGGTAGTAGTATCTAAAAACGGCGATAAACTCTATGAGTTGAATAGAAATAACGGCCTTACAGTGGACGCAATATATGAAATGTTTGTGGATGCTAATCAGACACTCTGGCTTGCAACGGAAGATGAAATTTATAAAGTGTTTCTAAATATTCCGATAAATAGCTATACGCGCAATGATGGGTTGCAACACTTACTTAGCAATGCATACTTTTTCAATCATGTTTTGTACTTAGGTACTCATGGAGCTACATATAAATTGGATATAAGCGACACCAACCTGGGGATGAATTCTGGCGAACTCAGCCAAGTAGATAGTAAAAATATATATAACCAAGGTTTTGTTGAAGTAAAATTGACCGAAAATCGCAAAATATTACTTGGGTTATATCTGCGAGGCATTTGTTTGGCAGAAGAGAGCCGTATTGTGCAACTTGCCAGCATATATAGTCCTCTTTTTGCGCATCAGTATAGCATTAATCACAAAATTCTTTTTGTTGGCAATCCTTCAGGCATTTATTTGTATAAAATACGAAGTGATCAAAATGCAGTGAAACTAGACAGCCTAGGGAAATTTGCTGATATAGAAGGTGAAATTCGTCAAATAGCTGAGGATAACGACGGGAATATTTGGTTGGGAGTAGACAACAGTGGAGTCTACCGTTTGCAATTTGATGCAAATTCAGATTTTAAATCCCCACGTATTACAAGATTTACCCAAAAGGATGGATTACCCCCCAACGAATTGTATTCCCCGGTTTGGTTCCACAATAATCTTTTTGTTTTGGCCAATGAAAATGTTTATAAATATGTCCACTCGAGTGGTGACAAAGCTGGTGGCTTTGAGTTGGCGCAGGAGTTTAATCGTATAATAAACGGCAAACGTTTGCATATAAAATCATTGAAAAGTGGAAAATATGACAAAATCTGGATTATTACAGTGAGTGGTTATTATACTGGTTGTTACGACAAGAATAAGATTTTTAATATCACTCCCGAATACTCTGCTGGATATAACCCGAATTCTGACAATATTGTTTTTGCCGAAATTAATGAAAATGAGTATTGTATAGGTGATTACGATAATTTTTTGCTCATCAACAGAATTCTCAATAAGCAGACAAAAATTCAACTTCCGAGTGTAGTTTTCAGTAAAATAACCTTTTGGAACCAAAAGAACCAAGAGAATATGGAATTTGACTTGAGCAAAATTTCGACCATAAGCCCAAATAAGTTGATACTTAATGATGAATTGGCTTACAAAAGGAGTAAAATAAAATTTGAATTCGGATTACCAACTTACGTGCCCGGGAATAAACCCTATTTCGAGTATAAACTTGAAGGACTGGATATTGGGTGGAATATGGTGAACTCTCAGAATGTAGTAGTGTACAATGCTTTGCCTGAGGGGAAATATATTTTCAAAGTAAGAGCCAGAAATATAGACGGGCAGGTTACCGGAGATACGGAGTTTCATTTTGGCGTGAGCCCTCCTTTTTACAGGACTTTTGCTGCATACGGTTTCTATGTGTTGGTTATCATTGTTGTTTTTTATTTGGGGCAGAAAATGTATCAAAGACGATACATGTTAAAGAAAATTGAGTTGGAGAAAATAATTCAGGATCGCACCGCCGAAATAACGAAACAAAAGGAAGAAATAGAATTGCAAGCCAACAAACTAAGATCCCAGGCAGAAATGCTCAAATTATCGGTAAATGAATTGCGTCAGTTTTCACTTATTACCAAACAAGCAGATTCTTCTTTTGTAATTCTGAACGAGAAAGGGGATTTTGAATGGTGGAACGAAGGTTTTATGCGGTTATTTAAGTTTAAATTTCGAAATTTTAAAGGTTCTAATTTTAATAAAATCAAGCATTTAGTTCGTCCAGATTTAGAAGAAATCATCAATAATTTTGATTTCAACCTTAAATCTGCCAATTACGTAACCCACGATGTAGTTGAAGGCGAAAGTTTTTGGTATCAGACCAATATTACTCCCATTTTCAACGACGATGGAACCATTTTCAGATGGATTGCCGTAGATACCGATATTAGCAATGTAAAATCTGCTGAGCAAGAGATAATGCGCAAAAATGCTGAAATTGAAGCCCAAAGAGATCAGATTTTTAAGCAAAACAAGGAAATGCGCGATAGCATATTGTATGCAAGTCGTATACAGCAAGCCATGTTGCCGCTCGATCTGCTCTTCGAAGCACTTTTCGACGATTATTTCATACTCAATAGACCAAGAGATATTGTGAGCGGTGATTTTTATTGGGCTGCCAACAAAAATGGAGTTGCATTTATAGCCGTTGCAGATTGCACAGGTCATGGCATTCCCGGAGCTTTTCTCAGCCTCCTGGGTATGGCCTATCTCAATGACCTGATACAACGACTCGAAGATTTGAATCCGGCAGAATTACTCAACCAATTGCGCGAGAGGTTCATTCTTGCTCTTCATCAGCGCGGAAAAGACGGGGAAACACGAGATGGGCTTGATATTGCTATGATAACCATAAACAAATCTGAGGGAATCGTACAATTTGCAGGGGCTAACAATGCTGCTTATTTGTATACCTGCAAAACCAATGAACTGTTTAAGCTAAAGCCAGATAAAATGCCTATTGGGTTTTATTCGCAAGAGCTTCCGGCTGCTTTTACAGTCAATACGTTTCCTTACATTCCTGGTAATAAATTATATCTTTTTACCGATGGATATCGCGACCAGTTTGGGGGACCTTTGGGCAAAAAATTTCTTACCAAACGACTTGAACTTTTACTCAACCAAACCGCTTGCTTGCCTATGCAACAGCAATATACTATTTTTGAGAATGAAATGGATAAGTGGATGCACGGAACATCGCAGATTGATGATATTTTGGTTGTAGGTATTTCAATCTGAAATCTGTTTTAAATTTCTATTTACTTTTCTATATTTCCCTCACTTATAAAATACTGAATGGTTTTTTGTATTATCGTGAAACATACTTTCTATTTAAAAACAATTTAGTTACTTTTACCATTAACATACTGCATCGGAAATTAAGTTTATATTTTGAGAATTAATACCAGATGAAATATTTTTTAGTCCATATCTGGAGTGTATTTGTTTATATAACATTCATTCTTTTGTTTCATTCACAAGCATCGGCTCAGGCAGATCTCGACTCTCTGCGTATTGAGTATGAGCAGCATATTCAAGAGAATGGGCAAGATACCGTGGCTATTAAAAAACTCGGGCATATGTTTCAGTTGGCCCGTACCGATAAACCTTATTTAGCTATCGAAATTGCCGCAGAAGCCTTGATTCTGGCCGAATCCTTGAATTTGCCTCATTTGCAAGCCAGTATGTTCCAGAATATTGCAGCTATTTACAACGAGCAAAAGGTATACTATTTGGCCATGGATTATTATTTCAAAGCTTTTAAGTTGTTCGATCAGCTTGGCGATAAAAATGAAATGGGCATATGTTATATACATGTCGGGAACCTCTATGCCATTCAAAAGGTGGAAGAAGTGGCTATTGAGTATTATAGCAAAGCCGCCGACTTATTCAAACAAACAAATAATTTTTCGGGAATAGCACTTGCCGACGATCGCGCTGGGCTTGTATATCTTCAGCTTGAGCAAATAGAAACCGCTAAACAAAAACTTGAGAGTGCTTTGGCTTATCGCATGAAAAGCAAAGTAAATAAGGACATTGCAGAATCTTTGTTTCACTTAGCCAAACTAAAAATACAGCAAGAAGATTTTGATGGTGCCAAACTTAAATTGAAAGAAGCACTGATACGCCATAAAATTGAAGCAGACAAAGACAGAGTTGCCGAAATATATGTACTTTACGGTGATATGCATTTCGAGAATGAAGAATATGCTGAAGCAATAGATTATTACGACAGGGCACTTATCATTAGTCAAGAAACAAATCAGAATGAAAACATTACGCTCATTTATAATAAGTTTGCCCACCTTTCATATCAACAAGGAAATAGCAATAAAGCCATAGATTTCGCTCATAAATCCATAGAAGCTAACAGCGGGTTTCTGGAAGAGTATAAGAGTAGCTACGCCCTTTTATCTACTTTATATTCAGAAAATGGCAATCTGAAAGAGGCAAACACCAATCTTGAGAAACTGGTATCCACCATGAATGAGATAACCGAAGAGAGAGAGAAGGAGAGACTTACTGAAATGCAAGTAAGTCTGGAATTGCAAAGGCAGGAAAAGGAAATTGAAATTTTGCGCCGCGACCAGGCACTCAAAAATGAAGAACTGAAGAGGAGCCGTATACAAACATATAGCTTGCTTGGAGGATTGATATTTATAGCATTTTTCGGATATTATTATTATACCAGCAGCCGCAAACTCAACCGTTCAAACCACAAGCTTGTTTTGCAAAATGAGGAGATAAACAAACAGAAAGATGAAATTCTAAAACAAAAGGAAGAACTAGGAGTTGCTAACAAAGAAATAATCATTCAGAAAGAAGAAATCCAGAATCAGAACAGGCACATAACTGCATCCATTACCTATGCCAGCCGCATACAAAATGCACTTTTGCTTGATACCGAAGGCTTGAAAACTGTTATACCCGACTCATTTATATTCTTGAAACCCAAAGAAGTGGTGAGTGGTGATTTTTATTGGTATAGGCATCTGAAACAAAAAAACATGACCATAGTAGCTGCAATAGACTGCACCGGACATGGTGTGCCCGGCGCTTTTATGAGTATGCTCGCCGACTCTTTTCTCGAACAAATAATTACTTACGAAGATATCACCAGTGCCGACCTTATACTACTTTCATTGCATAAACTTATACGCAAAGCACTTAATCAGGAGCACAACGATAACAGAGACGGAATGGATATGGCTTTATGCGTGATTGATCACCATAACAAGATATTTGAATTTGCCGGAGCCAAAAACCCTGTTTTCTTTTTCCGTGATGGTGAGTTTGATCAATTCAAAGGGGATAATATTTCTATTGGCGGTTTGCAAAGAGAACAGGACAGACAATTTACCAAACAAACCTATAACTATTCTCACAATAACGAAATTGTTATATATTTGTTTACCGATGGTCTTCAAGATCAATTTGGTGGCGATGAGAAGCTTAAATTCTCAAGAAAACAAGTTAAAGAATTGCTCACATCTATACAAAATATTTCTGTAGCACAACAAAAAAATGAAATTGATAGAACCCTCAAAAAGTGGCAAGGAAAATACGAACAGGTAGATGATATACTTTTTATTGGGTTGAAATTGAACGGGAAAAATAAGGTATAAACCAAAAGTATTCATATTTAGTTTGACCAAATGGATTTTCTGGATAGACAGAATGAACGGGTTTTGATAGTGGAGGACTCCCCGCCCATAAGCATCCTGCTCAAAGAAATGCTCAGGGGGATTGGGTATTCCAATATGGTTATCATTGAGTCCGGCGAAGAGGCGCTCGAATTCATCGAAAGCAATTCCGTTGATCTCATACTCATGGATATTCACCTCAAATTTAAACTCAACGGCATTCAAACTGCCAATATAATCCGCGAAAAATATTTGCTCAAAGTCATTTTTATGACTGGGTCCATAGAGGCTCATATCATAAATGAAGCTAAAAAAACAGATCCTTTAGGTTTTCTCATAAAACCCTTTGATGAAAAGCACCTCAGGGTTGTGATTGAAATGGCCATCAACAAACGGGAAATCGAAAAAAAACTTGCCATAAAACATCAGGCTTTGCTGCAAAGCGAAAATAAATTCAGGCTGGTTTTTGAAAATGCACACACCCCGTTTATTATCATCGAAGATTCCATTATTACCGATTGCAACACCCAAGCGCAAAGCGTTTTTGAGTGCAACAACCGAAACCAACTGGTAGGCTTTCCGCTCCAGTTTTTTATAAAACCCACTTACGAGTCTATAAGCCAAGGCGTGGCCGAAACCTTGAGAAAAACTCTTACCTTGGGACAAACCTCTATAGAATGGGTGGTAAAAAAGCAAAATGGCAAATTCTTTTTAGCTGAGTTAGAATTGAGTAAAATAGGATCTGAAAGCGATAAAAAGATTTTTTGTCTGATTCGTGATATAGACGCCAAACGCAAAGAAGAAGAAGCAGTTAGGGAAAATGAACGTTTTCTTAAAGTAATTATTGATACCATACAGGCTGGCATTTTTCTCATAATTCCCGAAACGAATGAAATAGTTAAAACCAACCGATTGGCAATGAATATGCTGGGTTGCTCTGAAGATGATATCATTGGCAAGGAGTTTACTCAATACCTGAGGTTAAATATAGACTCTTCCTTGGCGCAACTTCGTCAATACAATCAGAATGACGGTATTGAGTGCGAGTTGATTCTTGAGAAAGACAATAAAGTGACAATCCTGCTCAACCATGTCGATTTTGAAATCAGAGGAAAACAGTATTTTCTTATCAGTTTCGTTGATATTACGAACCAAAGAGCACTACTTGAAACTCTCAGGCAACAGAAGCACAAAATTGAACATCAGCACGAAATTGCAATCAGACAAATAAACCAGATTGCCGAGCAAAACAAAAAAATTACTGATAGCATTATTTATGCCCAACGCATTCAGCAAGCACTATTCCCTCCTGCTGATCTTCTAAAACAAACTCTTACCGATTATTTTATTATATTCAAGCCTCGCGATATAGTCAGTGGCGACTTCTATTGGGTAAATCAGCGCAACAACCTTACATATTTGGCCGTAGCAGATTGTACCGGACACGGAGTCCCGGGGGCACTTATGAGCATGCTTGGTATTGCATTTCTGAATGAAATAATGAGTAAAACCAGTAGCCAGAATGCAAATCATATACTTGATCTGCTTAGGGCTAAACTTATAGAAACTCTGCGACAAACGGGATCTTTCTACTACAACAACCACGATGGCATGGATATGGCACTGTGCATCATTGATCATCATGCCATGAACATAAAATACGCAGGCGCCAACCAACCGGTATATTTGGTTCGCGATCAAATTCTTACCAAATACAAGCCAGATAAAATGCCTATTGGCATTTCTTTTGATACATTAAACCCATTCAAGGAGAAAACGATAGAGATTAAACCTAACGATATGATATACTTAACCACAGATGGAATACTAGATCAGTTTGGAGGTTTAGATAATAAAAAGTTTTTATCAAGCCGTTTCGACAAAATGCTTGAACGGATTTCTTTCAAATCTTTGTTGGAACAGAAAGAAGCCATAGTTTTTGAATTTGAAGACTGGAAAGCCAACTTCGAACAAGTTGACGATATTTTAGTTATGGGAGTAAAAATTTAAAAATCTGTCCTATCTTTAACTCATCACTCAAGCACCTATAGGTAATGAAATTTATAATAAAAGCACTCATATTTAGTATATTAATCTTAAAATATAGTACACTGGCGTATACTCAAACAGTTTTTTTGACTCTTGAGGAAAAGCAACAAATTGAGCAACTCAACCAAAAAGCTGAAATTAGTCTGCAAGATAATGCCTACGAGAAGGCGGCCAATCATTACAAGGATATAGCCATTATTTACAAATCAAAAAACCTGAGAGGGCTTGCCATTCAGTTTCTCAAAAAATCTGCATATTCTGCAAATAAAGCAGAAAATAATTATCTCGTGCACGATGTTAACCAAGAACTTAGCCTGCTTTTTGTGGACCTAGGACAGCATGAAAATGCAATAGAACCTCTTGAAAAAGCCTGCGAGGCTATGTCCAAAGCCAAAGCATTTCACAGTCAGGCTGCCGGGCTTATTAACCTCGGGCGCATACTTTCCAAAATCTTACGTACAGAAGATGCGCTAATGAAATACAAAATTGCTGAAGAACTGCTATTGCCACTTGAAGATAATGTGCAATTGTTAACACTCTGCTACATTGATATGATTGAAATATATACAGTAAAGAAAGACGAAAAAAATATTGCGTTTTATAAAAGCAAACTCAATCAATTACAAAAATCTGAAGTAAATTCTAAATCAAAAAATGCGCTACAAACAGATACTTCGCAATCGGAGCTTCAATCTGTTCAAATATTCAACGATTCTCTGAAAGTGGTGAGCGACTCAATCCTCAAAGCATCTAAACACCAACTTGAAGACGAACTCAGACGACAACTCAACGTTACCAAACAAAATGTGGAGCAACGCAATGAGTTGATTTCTCAGTTTAAAGTATATCTGGCTGTAACCATATTTATTTCTATAATTTCTATAATCATCGTATTGGTTATACAATTGGGGCGACACCGCAAATTGAAATTTGTAATAGATATTACCAACAAGGAACTTGATTTGCTTAGAAGCGAACTTACCAATATTAAAAGTAAAGTCCTTGAAAATGAAAGTGATATAAAGATACAATAAGCAATTATCGCTTGACGAAAATCATCCTTTTGTATGGTTTGCAAATATGATTCACATTTAACCTGGGCTATGGTATAAAAATTGTATTACAACATATAATTGAGTTCATAACCCACACGTTTCCCAAAATGAAAAAATTGCATTAGACTTTTCAAATCCAATTTCGTGTAGAGTAAAAAATAAAGTCTATATTAGTATTGCAATATCTGGCTTTATCATGTAGACAAAGTCTGTTGGCAGTCTTATTCATGTTCATTTTGAATATCTTGCCAGTTAAACATAAATTTGGCTTCAACTTAGTAAATGATTAGTTTTATATGCAAAAAAAAATCAGTAAATAAACATTTAAGAATGAAGTCATTCAAACATATATATATAGTACTGCTGATCACAGTTTTATGCAATTCAGTTTTTGCACAAAACAAAGCTGACTCATTGAAATCGCTCATCCTCAAAACCAGCAACAAATCTGAGCAAATGAGGCTGAAAGCGGACTACGCATATGAACTTGCACTTCAGAGGAGTGACCAAACCGAAGCTCTTGTAAACGAGATTTTATCTTCACCAGATGCCATGCCTGCTGCAAAAGCCCGGGCATTGCATGCCATCGGTATTCATTATCTCAATAGTTTCGATGCCGATAATTCGATTAAAAGTTTTGAAGAAAGCATTGAAATCAGATTGAAGATTGTAGAAGACGAGCCTGACAATAGAGAAAATAAAGAAGGTCTGGCGTCATCTTATAACAATCTTGGAAATATCTATCTTAATTTCAGCGATTTTACAAAAACCCTCGATTACTACGAACGTTCGCTGCGCATAAACGAAGAACTGGGTGACAAAAAATGGATTGGGTATTCACTTTATACCATCAGCACGGTACACCTAAATAAGGGAGATTATACCACTGCTCTCGAAAAACTAAACAAGGCTCTCGTTCTTTTTGAAGAAATTGGCGAGAAAAGGGGAATAGGCTTTGTATATAACGACCTTGGAAATATTTTCGAAAAACAAGGTGGATACGACAAAGCACTTGATTTTTATCTGCGAAGCTTGCGTATAAGCGAAGAAATTAGCGATATAGCCGGCATGGCTACTACACTGAACAATGTTGGCAATATTCACCTGAAACAAGAAAATTACGAATCGAGTCTCGATTATTATTTCAAAAGTTTGAAAATACGTGAAGAATTTTCGGATATGGTAGGCATAACCCAAATATACAACAACCTCGGAAATGTTTACCTTAAAATGGCTGACAAAGATACTTCACACTTGGCTGAAGCGCTCAATTATTTTCAGAAAACATTAGATATGAGCACACAATTTGGAATCAAACAAATTGAAGCCTCCGCCAGATACAATTTGGGCGAAGTTTTTAAACGCATGCACAAAACGGCCGATGCATTGAATAACTATAGGGTAGGGGCCCAACTCATGGAACAAATTGGTGATTTAAAGGGAATGGCTGTTGGATACAACAATATTGGCAGTATATACAACAAAATGAAGGACTTCAAAAATGCTATCATAATTCTGCAACAAGCACTTTCTATGGGAAATCAGATGAAACTGATGGATATAAAACGAGAATCAAGTTATCATCTGAGCCAGGCATATGCCGCTACAGGCGATTATCAGAATGCATTTGATATGTTGGCCCTTTCGCAGCAAATGCGTGATAGCCTCAACAACGAAGAAATGACAAAGACAATCACTCAGCTGGCCATGCAGTATCAATTCGACCAAAAACAAAAGCAGATTGAGTTTGAGCAGCACGAAAAAGATATAAAAAGTCAAGCTGAATTGCAAAGACAAAAACTTATCAGAAATGCCGTTTCGGTTGGGTTGCTGCTAATGATTGCTGTTGCTTTTCTTATATTCAAAAACTACCAACAAAAAAAGCGCGACAATGCTTTGCTTTTTGCTCAGAAAAAAGAAATTGAGAAGCAGCGCGATGAAATTCAACTTCAAAACGATAAAATCAACCTTCAGAACCATGCGCTTGAGCAACAAAAGGAAGAAATAACAGCTCAGCGTGATGAAATTGAAATACAACGCGATTATGTGATTGAACAGCGCGATAAAATTTCGGAACAAAGAAAAGCAATTGTTGATAGTATTCAGTATGCATCGCGCATACAGCAAGCATTGCTTACCCCACTTGAAATTATAAAAGGCTCTATCAATCAGTTTTTCATTTATTACAACCCACGTGATATTGTGAGTGGCGACTTTTATTGGGCGCGACAAGTGGGTTCGCGCATCATTGTGGCTGCTGCAGATTGCACTGGGCATGGTGTACCTGGGGCTCTTATGAGTATGCTTGGCATTTCTTTCCTCAACGAAATTATCACCGTAAACCCTAATTTTAAATCAGACCAACTGCTCAATGAGTTGCGCCGTAAGGTGATAGAATCTTTGCACCAATTGAATAAAACGGGTACTGAAACCAAAGACGGAATGGACATGTCAATGGTGATACTCGATAGAAGCAACAGTACACTTCAGTTCTCAGGAGCCAATAATGGCATGTACCGGATAAGAAATGGTGAGCTAACTAAATTTGATGCTGACCGCATGCCTATAGGTGTGTACCATCAGAACGAGGTGTCGTTCAATAGTATAGAAGATACTTTTTTGCCTGATGATGTTATTTATCTTTACTCAGATGGATATGCCGACCAGTTTGGCGGACCCAAAGACCGAAAATTCATGGCAAAAAAAATGCAGGAACTCTTGGTAGATATACATCTCAAACCTTTCGACGAACAAAAAAACATATTACATCAGTCCTACACAGATTGGAAGGGAAGCCGAGATCAGGTGGATGATATTTTGGTAATAGGTATAAAATGCGATCTTGCGCATCTTTAATTTGAGCTGAGCATGGAAAAAAATCTTCAAGATAACTCATCATCCGGCGGTAATATATCAAATCTTTGGTCTGCTCTTATCGAAATTTCAACTTTGTTATCTTCCGATTTATCCATTCAGCAAAAAGTTGATCAATATTTATCTATTATAAATTCACAATGTAATGCCGAAGCTGTTTCATTGGTTTATCATCCTTCCAACCAATATTTTAGTAAACATACATATGTGACCGATACTTTTAATTTGGCCTATTTTCATTCAAATACGCCATTGGTTAGCAATTTTGTTGAAAAATTTTTCGTCAACGTATTTACTGACAAATATTTAATTGCATTCGTAAGTAACTGGATAAATAAAGATGAAGGTGTTTCGGTAAAAGTTAAAATCAATCAGGTATATATTCCGATTTATGTTGAGAACCATATATGGGCTGTACAGATTGTTCATTCCACCAAACCATACATAATTCCCGATTTAATACTCGACTTTTTAAAGCTTGCTGGTTCATATTTGTCTGATTGTTTGATAGCATATATAAAGGACGAGACTGCCATGTTGGCATCAGAAAGGTTGCGGCAAGCACAGCGCATTGCTAAAATAGGTCACTGGGAATATATAGAAAGCAATGCAACCATAAGAACTAGCGACGAAACCCAAAATATATTAGGTGTAGAGTCTGATATAGATTTATTTACAATAAAGGATCTTTTTGTGAATCTTTCTAAAGACGATACCCAAAGAATTTTTATTTCTTTCGATGATTCTATACTCAATAACAAGGATTTTGAAGTCGAATTTGTAATAAATCATCCATTGGCCGGCATCAGACATGCCAAGCTAATAGCATCCAACAATAATGGGAAACAGAAAAATTTCAAAGTTCAAGGCATTATACAAGATATAACACAACAAAAACTGCTCGAAGAGAACCTCAATACTGCAAAATTGCGCGCCGAGGAAGCAGATCACATAAAATCTATATTTCTGGCCAATATGAGCCATGAAATAAAAACGCCTCTTAATGCCATTATTGGATTCACAAAACTACTTCAATCCAAAGATTTGATTGAAAACCAGAAAGAAGAATATCTGGACTTTATCAGCAGCAACACCCGCAACTTGCTTTTTCTGATAAATGATATCATTGACATTGCAAAAATTCAGTCTGGGCAGCTCATCCTGAACCCTAAGCCAGTGGTTATGAGTAAGTTTTTCGAAGATTTGCAGGTCTCTATCGAAAACCAAATCAAAATATTTGGCAATAATAATAATGTTGAACTTCGAAAAGTAAATATTGAATTTCCGGAAGGATATACTTTTGTTACCGACCATATTAGGCTAAAACAAGTATTGCTTATACTCATATCTAACGCAATAAAATACACTCCAAAGGGATTTATCGAATATGGGGTAAGAAGGCGTATAGAAAATAAAATTGAGTTTTATATAAAAGATACTGGTATTGGCATTCCCGAAGAAAAAATTAGCATGCTTTTTAACCAGTTCGGAAAAATTGAGAACGGTGTATACATCAATCCGCTTGGCACGGGTATTGGTTTATCACTTGCCAAATTCCTAATAGAAGGATTGGGGGGAGAAATGCATGTAGAATCCAAAACCAACTTAGGTACTACATTTATCATAGAACTCAAATTGGGAAATTCCGAAAGCGAAGTTATACCCAAAGGTCTGTCTATAGTTCAATCCATTAATTCTGATAAGTATACTGTACTAGTGGTTGAAGATAATCTTATAAATCAACGGCTACTTATTGATAGTTTGCAGGTTTTTGACAAAAACTTAGTCTTTCTTATAGCCAACAATGGTAAAGAGGGGATAGAAATGATGCAAACCAATAGAATAGACATAGTGATAATGGACATTAGAATGCCAGTAATGGACGGCATGCAAGCCACCAAATATATACGAAACCATTTAAACGAACCTGCATGTAGAGTTCCTATCATCGCTCTCACTGCACATGCGCTCAAAGATGAGGCCGAAAAATGTCTGGAAATAGGAATGAATTCATACTTCACCAAACCATTCATACCAAACGAACTATATGCCGAAATTCAGAAATTGCTTTCAGGTAATAAGTTGAATTTAGGGATTCCGAAAACTACGATAGCAGATAGTACTGAAAATGTTCCAAACAGTATTCTTACTGCCAATGATTTCGATTTTAGTATGTTACTTTCGTTATACAACCACAATTACGTTAAAATGATTGACATCCTGAGATTGTATCTGGAGCAAATTCCTTTACAAATCTATGGATTGAAGGAAGCTTGCGTGAATAATGATTGGAAAAAAGTTCGTACTATTGCCCACTCTATCAAAAGTACTATGAATTATTTGGGCATGAAGCAAATTCACATATCCGCACTTGAAATAGAACAAAATATTGATAACGAACAATTTAGATTAAGTGTAAATGCAAAAGCCGGTAATATTGAAATTATGTGGATGCATGCAGCGCATCTGCTTGAAGGATTGATAGATGACTGGACTAAAATAAAGTAATGTATGAATGATAAACTTACCGTTTTCATAGTAGATGATGATTGGGTTTTTCTGGAAATGTTAAAAGACTATTTATCTGAATTGAAAGAGTTTAAGATAGTGCCTTTCCAGAATGGTGAAGATGCCCTCAACAATCTCCACTTGAACCCTCAGCTTGTTATTATGGACTATTATCTCAACAACCATTCAAATACAGCCCGAAACGGATTGGAGATTATGAAAGATATTAAGGCTACCAATAAAAACATTCGAACCATCATTCTATCTGCTAAAAATGATCTGGAAGCTATTTACCAATTGAATAGAGAAAATATAAATGAATTTATAATAAAAGATCAGGAAGCTTTTACCAAAATTCAACAAATAATACTGCATTATGCGCACTCAACAAATGTTTAGGAAGTCTATGAAATCGCTCATACGAGATTAATTTACAAATTTTATCTAAAAATGTTTCAAAATTCTGAATTTGTGATAATTTTAACCTGCAATTACTTATTTTAGCAAATTATATTTGATATGAAGAAACTCAGATTGCGAACCATAAGCCTGGCTATTTTTACCTTCTTTGGTACGGGTGCTATTATTGTACTCGGGCTTATTGTTTTTTATAGCGAGCTGATACTCAATAATATTTCTTCGGGTTGGCAATCTACAGAACTCATAAATACTGCCAACTCACAGACCAAACTTATTTCTAACGAGATTGATAAAACTTTTCAATTGGCAAGACAATTGTCTGAACTTTCATCGCAATATAATACTGTAAGTACTGCAGAAAGACGAAAATTCTTCACTCACCTGATGGGAGCAACACTCGAAGGCAATAACTCTGCCATCAGCGCATGGATGATTTGGGAACCTATGGCTCTCGATTCATTAGACAAACAATATGTAAATCCGGATGAAAAAAATTCAGGACGTTTTATTCTTTCTTTTTATAAATACAAAAACTTTGTAGGGCAGGAAAATATCAATATTGACAGAGAAAATTTTCTTCTCCAAAACGATAAATATCTTACAGTAAGAAGTTTACAGCGCGAAGTGATTATTGAGCCTACCCGCTATTCTTACACAGGAGATGTAAGAGACGAAGTATGGTGTATTTCGGTGGCTGTGCCCATTTTCAGCAATGGAGTTTTTGTAGGAGTCGTTGGATATGATATTCCTATAAATCAGCTCAAGCAAATGATTGCCGGCGGAAATACAGTTTCGGAATCATCTTCTTTTATTATTTCAGACAACGGACAGATTGTTGCCCACCATGAAGACCGAAATGTGAATGCTCAGTTTGGTGAAATGTATCGCGAGCTCAATTTGAAACACAAAGTCATTGACAAAATTCCGAGCGGTCGCCAATTCACATTCGTAAACGAATTGGAATTCATGCAGGAACAACAACAAATATGTGTTACACCTTTCTTAGTTGGAAATACCGGAAAATCGTGGGCGCTTATATCGCTGGTTTCTGCAAAATCATACAAAGATTTGTTTCAGAACCAGAGATTTACATTTTATATACTCACATTTCTTGGTGTTTTATTGGCTTTTTTCTTGTCATACCTGCTTTCCAGAAGATTGGTACGTCCACTTATGCAAATCAACACTTTACTTGAAAAGGTTTCGAATGGCGATATTTTTATAACAAAAATACCTACTATTGAAGCATCGGCTGAGTTGCATCTGATGCTCAATTATATCAATAAAATTATAGACGGACTTAGACAAACCACCAGTTTTGCTAAAGAAATAGGTGCAGGCAATTTAAATGCTGAGTACACCGTATTGTCAGAGAATGATGCACTCGGAAATGCCTTGCTCAACATGCGTAATGAACTATACCAAGCTGAAGAGCAAGAAAAGAACAGACGACAAGAAGACGAAATACGAAACTGGACTAATATTGGCCTTTCCAAATTTTCCGATTTATTGCGCAAAGATACCAATGACATAAGTAAACTTACGCATAGTATTATAAGCCAGCTTATAAGATATCTTGAGGCCATACAAGGTGGTATTTTTTTATATCAGAACGAAAACAAACGCGATCCATATCTTGAGCTTGTAGCTGCATTTGCATACAACCGAAAGAAATATTTGCAGAAGCAAGTGAAACTGAAAGAAGGTCTTGTAGGCATGTGCGCTGTTGAAGGCGATATTATCCATTTAACCAATTTGCCCGAAGATTACCTATCTATCACCTCTGGTATTGGCAATACTTCCCCCCGCAATTTGCTTATAGTTCCGCTTAAATATGACAATAATATTGTAGGTGTAATTGAGATTGCATCCCTGGTAGAAATCGCAGATTTTAAAATTCGATTTGTTGAAAAACTTGCTGAAAGCATCGCCCTTACCATTTCATCAGTGCTCATCAATCAACGTACCGTGTTGCTTTTGCAACAGTCTAAGAAACAATCAGAAGAGCTGGCATCGCAAGAGGAAGAAATGAGGCAGAATCTTGAAGAATTGCAAGCTACACAAGAAGAATCGGCACGCAAAGAATTCAAAATGCAAGGTTTGATTCTTGCCATTGATAATGCTGCTTATACCTATGAGTTCAATCAGTTTGGGTCGCTTATCGAAATAAGCACCAATACACTTAAGTTACTCGGAATTTCCCGCGAAGTACTCACCGGAATCCATCATCCTGATTTTTGCGAAATTGAAGATTTTGACGAAGTATCCTATTTCCAATTCTGGAACGACTTGAAGGCCGGTATTGTGAAAAATGTAATTTCGAGAATTAAAGTCAGCAAAGAAAATCTATACTTCAAGGAAACCTATACACCGCTTTACGATACTGATGGAGCTTTTTACAAAGTTATGGTTATAGCGCTCAATATTACCACCTACAAAGAAATACATCAGCAACTCAACCACAAAACACACGAATTGCAAATTACCAATTTCGAAATGCAAAATTATTTCTTGCAACTTGTCAATCTACAAACAGATAGTTATATAAATACAGCTATGTATGATGCATTTATGGAATCGCTCAATGATACAGTTTGTGTTGCAATTTTCGATAAAGGCGGTACAATTTTGCAAGTGAATGACATTTTGAAGAAAACTTATCGAATTAACGATGATGTACTCGGTAAGAATCTGAGAAACTATACAACCATCACCGATAGCCGCGATTTTGAAAATTTCTGGAACGAACTCGCCAGTGGTAATATGCTTTCGCGAGATTTCGAATTGCAATTTGGAGACGAACGTCTTTACATGTCGGAAATATACAAACCAATACTTGATAAAAATAAGAACCTTTTGAAAATTCTGAATCTGAGTTGGAATAAAACCAGCGAAATAGATACAATTAAACAATTTGAACAATATAAACAAGAAGCTGAACGTAATGAAAAACAGCTGATTGAGAGCCTGGTTTTGTACAAAGAAAGCGTTGAATTCAGCAACTCGGAGCTTGACGGCCTCGACGGAATTATGAATGCACTTGGTGGAAACCTTTTACTTACAGAATACGACTTGGAAACCAATCTCATAAGCATGAGCCAACCAATGATGAGCCTTCTCGAACTTGAAGAAAAGGACATGAAGCGAAAAATGCATAAAGATATGGCCGTAATTGAGAACTATCTGAAATATCACGTATTGTGGAGTAAAATACGCACAGGTATTACACAACAGAGGGTTTATAGATACGAAGTTAAAAATAAAACTTTCTATTTCTCTGAGTATTATATTCCAGTACTCGACAAGAATGAACAAGTAAACCGGATAGTAGTGGTGAGTTTTGATATAACCTCTTACAAAGTAGCCGAAATGAACTACAAAAAGGCTATAGAGGAATTGAGAGGCAATAAAACAAATGGACAATGAAGCTGAAACTAATTTCAGGAAGTATAAAGTTCAAAATAGGCATGCTGGTTGGCATCACCGCTACCGTGGTTATGTCCGTTTTAGCTTCGGTTTCCTATGTTTCTACTTTAAATAGCCTTGAAAATCAGCATACAGCCGGTATCAGCTCTAAGTCTTCTGAAATTGCAGTACTAACCCAATCTCATTACAAACAAGGTTTCGATTTTAATAATTATTTGTCTGCACAAATAAAAGCAGCTTTCGATCCTATCTATCCCATGGCTCTAAGCATCGACGAAATATTTCCGGTGGTTCGAAATTACATGCGCACCAACGAAAATATAATCGGTGTAAATCTTGTGCTTGAAGAAGGAATTATTAGCTATTCAGATACAACTAATCAGATACGTGATTATTTCGATTCATTTGGCCGTTTTGCAGTTCATTTTTGGCGAGATCCATCTGGCAAAATCAGATTTGAGAAATTGCTTAATCTGGATTCAGAGCCGAAAGGCGATTTTTATTTACAACCGCGTAAATTTCAGCGTGATATAATTACTTCACCCGAATTTCTAAATTTTCATGGGGTAGAGCAATTACTTTTCTGGCAAGCCACCCCTATAATGCTCAACAATGAGTTTAAAGGCGTAGTGGCCGTAGTTGTAAACAATGCACCACTGAAAGATTTTTTTACCTACAGCAATGAAAGTATTCATACTCATTGGCAACTTACAAATAGCAGAGGGATTATTATTTACGATTCTAATCAACCTTTTTTTGTAGGTCAGAATATAAATCAGGTATATACCGAATCTGTAGAGCTTTTGGTGGATATTCAAAGCAATAAGATTGCAAGACACGATTTAAACGATAAACTTATTATCGGACAACCTGTAGCTCTCACAAACCTCCGTTCATCTTTCTATGTGTTATCTTCTACATTGAAATCTGAAATTGCTGATGAGGCTATGTCTTTCAGAATAAAAATGATAACCATTAGTTTCCTGATGTTGCTTTCTGGTGGGTTAATCATTGTGTTTTTCCTGAATTACCTCATAAAGCCCCTTTCCAAAGTTGCCGATATAGCAGAAGAAATATCTTTGGGCAAGATACAGATGGAAAAATTGCCCGAACGAAATGATGAAATAGGAAAAGTTTCGAGTTCACTCAATCAGATTTTGGATAGCCTCAATAAGATGGCAGAATTCGCTAATCAGATAGGTAAAGGCAAGCTTGATGCTGAATATGAAACACTTAGCAAAGACGATTCTCTTGGAAATGCCCTTTTGGCCATGCGCCAGAGTCTTATAGATGCTGAAAATTTGGAAGATAAACGCAGAGACGAAGATCATCGTAGGAACTGGACTACCGAAGGTTTGGCTAAGTTTGGCAATATTCTTCGCCAAAACAACGACAATATTGAAGAATTTGCATACAATGTTATCAGCGAATTGACACAATACGTGGGAGCAGTGCAAGGAGCTTTATTCATAGTCACAGATATTGAAGGCGATAAAAAACAATTGGAATTGGTGAGTGCCTTTGCATACTCAAAACGTAAATATCTGAAACGTGTCATCGATTTTGGAAATGAACTCGTAGGTACATGCGCAATCGAGAAAAATACCATCATCGTTAATCAAGTACCCGATTCGTATGTTTACATTACATCAGGCCTGGGCGAAACAAAGCCCAAACAGATAGTACTTGTACCCCTTATTTACAAAGATAAATTATACGGTGTGATTGAAATAGCCATGCTTCATAAGCTCGAGCCTTTCCGAATTGCATTTGTTGAAACGCTGGCCGAGAATATTGCATCTACGGTTTCTTCTGTAAAAATAGCCGATCAGACCAACAAATTACTCGTTAAAACCAAACAGCAATCTGAAGATATGCTTTTGCAAGAAGACGAGATGCGCATAAACATGGAAGAGTTGCAAGCCACCCAAGAACGTTTCGCTCAGCAGGATTCCGAAATAAAAAGTTTGTTGAATGCGGTTGACAAAATAAGCCTGATGGCCGAGTTTGACCTTGAAGGAGTACTTATATTTGCCAACGATTTGTTCGCCGAATTTTTTGATAAATCTAAAGATGCCATGCTTGGTAAAACTGCGGTGGGCATTTTTCAAATTCCATTTAACACCATTGATGAATTTAACGTTATGTGGAGCAGATTGCGCGATGGCGAAATTATTGAATCGGGTTGGGAAATACAGGTAGGCGATAAAGAAAAAAGGTATAAAGCCATTTTAGCACCTATATTAAATACCGATGGATTGCCCTTTAAAATTGTGGCTATAGGTTATGAAGCCAAGAGCGTAGCTTAAACCATTATTTCTATTCTAAGCAAAATCGCAAAAAATCAATAATATTTGCTAAACTGTAAAAAATGTCTATTTTTCGGAAATAAAGTATTTATCTTTGAATACTGTTTTATTATTAATTATAAATTGAAATTTCCGTTTTTCGCCTTGCGAATTATACTTGGATATTAGCGAATTTATTGAATATGAATAAAGAATTGCCGAATTGGACAAATGTGAATATTCTAATTGCTGAAGATGAGGAGATCAACTATCAGCTTATTAGGGTAGCCCTCAAACGCACCGGCGCTCACATTTTTAGAGCCAATAACGGACAAGAGGCTGTAGATTTTGTAAAAAAAAACAACCATATTCATATCATTCTCATGGATATTCAGATGCCTGTTATGAATGGATATCAAGCCATCGAAATAATTAAAAGCATTAATCATGATATCCCCATCATTGTACAAACTGCTTTTGCTATGGCTTCCGAAAAAGATAGGGCGTATGAAGTTGGATGCGACGATTACGTAACCAAACCTATTAACTTGGATATTCTTGTTTCCAAAATGAAATCGCTTATTGTCTTTAGTTAAGCCCTTTTTCAAAATCATCTGTTTTGTTTGCTTATTGGCTTTGCTCATGACAAGTAAATCACCTATTTTAGCGCCTCAAACTCATATGCATGAAGCCTACAAACAAAATAAAAAATATTAATGCACCTAAAAATGTTGCAAATCAACCTGGTGCATCTAAAAATAACACTAAGAAGCGAGCATTAGAGCATGTAGATTTTTTACAATCTTTAGATTTTCGCTCCGAGAAATTTCTTAATCTTGTATTTCTGGTTGCATTTGCATCCACTTTTATTTTTACGCTCCTTACCTTCGATTTGAAAAGCAGTGTTGGGGGCGACGATTCTGAATATGTGATTCGTGCTGCAGATTTTGTTTCGGAATTCAAGTACCCCAGTTTTCAAGGGCCATTGTATCCCATGGTTCTGTCTATATTTGTAGCCATTGCTGGCATAAATCTGGCTCTGCTCAAATTTGTTTCTTTTGCCTTTATACTTTTACATATAAGGTTATTTTTCAAGTCGTTACAAAATTCAATCCCGCCTTTTGTACTAGTTGCTTCTATGCTTATAGTGGGATTAAATGCATATGTGCTTTATTATGCAAGCCAAACTTATTCTGAAGCCTTCTTTCTGGCTTTGCAAATGGGCTTATTTTATTTTTTGTTTGAGAAAGTTTGGAAAACCCAAAATGCTGAGATACAAATTCAACAGCATTGGAAGTATCATGTAATTACAGGTTTATTGCTCTTTCTTTTATCTATTACCAAAAATATTGCATTTGCTGCGCCAGTTGCCTTAGCTTTGTTTTATATATTACTCAAAGCGTGGAAACCCCTGGCTTTCAGCTTGGGCTCGTTTGTAGGATTTTATAGTTTATGGACTGGTCTCAAATTGTTGCTTTGGGGAAATTCTACTTCGCAGATTGAGGCACAAGGTGGTACCTTGCTTCTGAAACATCCGTATGACCCTGCACGTGGCAACGAAGATATTGTTGGGTTTATTGAACGATTCTGGAACAACTCCGGGTTATATTTATCTAAGCACCTCTTTGCCTTTTTTGGGCTACGCGAAGAAATAGTTGACGTGCAAAATATTCTGGTATTTCTGGTTTATGGTATTTTGATACTCGGAATTATTCATGTTTTCAAACGTAATCTCAAAGTATTGTTTATATACTTGTATTTGGCAGTCATGCTGGGAGCTACTTTTCTTGCGCTTCAAACCCTCTGGGATTCCAGGCGCCTTATCATTATTTATTTTCCGCTTATTGTAGTTGCTGTTTTATCTGCTTTTTATTATGCCGGAAAAAATAAGCGATTGGCATTCATGCAATATTTACTCCCACTCATAGCTGTAGTGCTCATCTTTGCTAGCCTACAGCGTACAATACTCAAAACTAAGTCGTACTCAGATACCATATCGCACAATCTTAGAGGCGATTTATTATATGGTTTTTCACCTGATTGGATTAACTACATACATATGAGCCAGTATGCAGCCGAGAATGTGCCTGATTCTGTTACCATTGGATGCCGGAAACCCAGCATTTCGTTTGTATATACCAACCGAAGGTTTTATGGAATGTACAATTTGCCTACTTTGCCACTTGACAGTCTGAAAGCTAAGTTAAACAAATTGGGAAACAATTATTACATCGTAAGGGCTCAAGACTGGGAAAAAGTTGTGAGTATGCAGCCGTACTATATGAAGTGGCAAACAGAAAATGTAGGCTTTCTTACAGCTAATCAGAAAGATGATAAAGGAAACAGCGTGGCTACCTATGTTTTTGAAATATATACGCATAGTGCTGATACTGTCTTAAATAAACTAATGGAAAAAAGTGGTTTGGTGGCTGCCAATGATCTGACGCTGCTCGAAAAAGAATTTGATACAGTAGAAGCCCAAAACAAAGGTCACGAAGTTGAAATCAGTGTCATAGACCCCGACGATTTATTGAATAAATTGTATGAAAATAATGTTCAGTACGTTGTAGACGCCAGATTGCGCAAATTTGAAACGCAGAAAACAGAATATACAATAAATACCATACAACGCTATTTATTTTACATTCAACGAAAGTACCCGGAGAAAATTAAATTGTTGCACCGTTTGGGCGACGATGAAGAGGCTTATTTATATCAAATTTTGTAATCTTGATCAGCTTCTGTATTTTAATTTATTAAATTGTAAAGTGACTATCATAAATATTTCAAAATGGAAATTGATAAGAAAATTGCTAACGAAATTGAACATGGAAAGAAAATAAGCGAAAATGCTGAAGAAGTTTGGGGTTGGAGCAGTCCGGCCGGAAAATTGAGAGCACAACGCAGAGCCAATTTCTTTATTGATCTTGGTAAACTAAACCGCACTACCAACGCACTCGAAATAGGTTGCGGTACGGCACTGTTTACTGAAAAAATTTATTTTGCTACTTATTCGCTCATTACTGCCATCGATATTTCTCAGGAACTGCTTGACCAAGGCCGCAAAAAGCTTCCTGATGTAGATTTCAGGCTTGAAGATGCGATGGCTCTCTCTTTTGCAGATAATACTTTTGATGTGGTATATGGAAGTTCAATTTTGCACCATCTACAATTCGATAAAGCATTGTCTGAGATATATCGTGTATTGAAACCGGGTGGACGGATCATTTTTGCGGAACCCAATATGCTCAATCCACAGATTTTTATTCAAAAAAATGTACCCTTCATAAAAAAATGGCTGGGCGACTCTCCAGATGAAACTGCTGTTGTTCGTTGGCCATTTGCAAAACTTATGGCCAAAACCGGATTCAATAATATTGAGTTGTTCCCATACGATTTTTTACATCCTAATGTACCTCAGTCTCTTATTTCTTTTGTTGATAAACTCGGTAAATCATTGGAGCGCATACCTATGGTACGCGAAATAGCCGGCTCAGTAATTATTTATGGAACTAAGTAAACTCACCTTCCTCAGTTTTTTTATTTTTTTTGCGACTTTTTTTAACTCAAGTGCGCAAGATTTCTTGGTATTCAATCAACAACGTACGCTAAGTTACGACTCTGTGATTATTGAATACCAGAAACTTGACAAAATGTACAAGCAAGCAAAGCTCATTGAATATGGCTATACTGATGTAGGTAAGCCACTTCATCTATTTGTCATTAGCTCTGATGGTGAGTTTGACCCTGTTAAAATTAAAAAGAAAAACCGTAGGATCATGCTGATAAACAACGGCATTCACTCAGGAGAACCTGAAGGTGTAGATGCTTCGTTGTGGCTTGCTGCTGACCTTCTTTCCAATAAGGATGATAAAATGAAACTGCTCGATAGTACTGTTTTGTGCATCATTCCTATATACAATATTGGCGGGGCTCTCATGCGAAGTTCATACAACCGAGCCAACCAAATTTTTCCCCTAGAACACGGTTTTAGAGGCAACGCAAGAAACCTGGACCTGAATCGCGATTTCGTAAAAGCTGATTCATACAATGCCCGAAGTTTTGCTCAGATTTTTCATGCATGGAATCCGGATGTATTTGTAGATACCCACACCACCGACGGAAGTGAACACCAGTACGTAATCACACTCATACATTCCAATCCTCGTTTTCTGTCTGAACCATTGGGGAATTTTATGGGTGATGTGCTGATGCCGGAGTTTCACAATAAAATGACCAAGATTGGTTTTGAAATGGCACCTTATGTACAAACCAAAGACTGGGTAGTTGACGACCCTTCTACCGGGATTTTCGGTTTCTACGATTCACCAAAATATTCAACCGGATATGCCACACTTTTCAATACCATTTCATTTCTCACCGAAACTCATTCGTATAAAACTTACGATCTGCGGGTGAAGGCCACTTATGCTTTTTTGGAACAATTGCTTGGTTTGGTGAAAAAATACCATTTTCCAATAGGACAATATCGCGCTGCTGCCAATAAAAAGGTTAGTAATCAGTCAGTTTTTGAAATTAATTTTGAAACCGATACTACACAAGTTGATAGTATTTGGTTTAAAGGCTATGAAGCCCTATGGAAAAATAGCAGCCTAACCGGTGCCCAAACTTTTGGGTATGACTTGGAAAAACCATATAACAAAAAAATCCCCTTTTACAATACACTCGTTACTACTGCTCAAATTGAAGCACCTGATTATTATATTGTTCCATTTGCATGGCATGAAGTAATTGAAAGGTTGAGGCTCAATAATGTCAAATTTGAGGTTATTCAGCGCGACACGGTCTGCATGGCCGAAGTATATTTTATAGATAAATTTGAGTTCTCAAACTATCAGACTGGAGGTCATCGCCCTATCAACAATATAGAATTGCGAACCGAAAAACGATGGATGAAAATCTATAAGGGGGATATTAAAATACCAGTAAACCAAGATGCGAATAAGTATATAGTCCAAATGCTTGAACCAAAAGGGGCAGATTCTTTTTTTCAATGGAACTTTTTTGATGAGATACTTGAAAGACGAGAATACTTCTCACCATATGGTTTTGAGCCAAGAGCAGTTGAGTATCTAAAAAATCATCCGGAATTGAAAGAAAAGTTTGATCAAAAACGGAAAATTGATCCGGAATTCGCAAATAATCATTACATTCAGCTAAAATTTATCTACGATAATTCACCTTTTGCAGAACCCAGTTTTATGAGGTATCCTGTACTAAGAATTATGAATGGGAAATAGATTAAATTTTTATAACATTCGCCAATTATGAAAGAGTTAATTATAATGCGTCATGCAAAATCAGATTGGGGTTCTACTATGAAACCCGATTTTGACAGAACACTCAATAAGCAAGGGAAAACCGATGCGCAGGCTATGGGGATTGAAATACATAGAAGGGATGCAGTTCCGGATATTATCATCTCAAGTCCTGCCAAAAGAGCCCGCAAAACAGCAAAATTAGTTGCTGAACATTGCAAATACACTTCTGAAATATTTTACGAGTCTGATTTCTACTACGGTGAACCCCAAGATTATATCAACAGAGTTTTGTTAGTCGATAATCATTTTGAACGGGTTTTGGTCATTGGGCACAATCCAATTATTGAACTTTTGCTGCGCATATTGCTCGGGCTAGATACTAACCTGATGGATGTACCTACTGCTTCTGTTTTTTGTCTCGAATTTGAAATTGAAAACTGGCGTGATTTGAAAATAGGGCAAGGCCAAATGAAATGGATGACTCGTCCGGCTGTTTAATTTCTAAGTTTAAATCGAAATTTTAAATGAAAATATTTTTTATACCTTCCTTTAAAGTAAACCTATTTTTTCTGGGTGTGCTGCTTTTTCATGTAACCTTAATCTTTCCGCAGTGCAGCCCCAATGAATCTAATACGGAAGATAACAGCCAGAACACCTTGTCTAATAGCAAAACTTCCATTCCATTTAGTACTAAAATTGCGGATAATAGCTCAAAGATTAGGATGGGAGATACCATTCATATTCTCATTGTTTTACCTGATACCATTCAATTCGACTCTCTTGCAGTGTGGAGCGGACCTGAAAAACTTGAGTTATATACACAACGTGTCACAGATATATTTCTCGACACCAAAAGATTGAAAACAGGTACTACTGCGCTAAAAAGCATTCTGTATACCAATGGACAAGAGACAAGTTATCTCTTAAGCGTAAGGGTTTTACCCGATACATCTCCCCTGAATTTTGGGTATAAAATCCTAAAAGTTTACCCACACGATCGAGGTGCTTTTACACAGGGACTTATTTACGACAACGGTTTCTTTCTCGAAGCCACCGGACTTACTGGTGAATCGTCGCTCCGGAAAGTAAAACTTGATAATGGTGAAGTTGTGAAAAGTTTTGCTGTACCCTCCGATATTTTTGGTGAAGGAATAGCCCTTTTTGACAATAAAATTGCGCAGCTAAGTTGGCAAAATAGAGTTGGATTTGTGTATGAAAAGGAAACTTTTAAACTCATTCGTAAATTTGATTATTATACTGAAGGTTGGGGACTTACTTTCGATGGACGGAATCTTATAATGTCTGATGGATCAAGCTATCTGTATTTTCTCGATACAGTTACGTATACAATAACCCATAAAATTGAGGTTGTAGATTACAATGGCCCGGTAGACAGATTGAATGAATTGGAATATATTGAAGGTGAAATATATGCCAATGTTTATTTGACAGACAATATAGTGCGTATTAATCCAAATTCAGGTGTAGTTACAGCGTATATCGATTTAAAAGGCTTGTTGCCCGAAAATGAGAAACGAAGTGATACCGACGTGTTAAATGGAATTGCTTATGATGTAAAACAAAAGCGTATATTTGTCACAGGTAAGAAATGGCCTAAATTGTACGAAATTTCATTGGTAAAAAAATAAAATTATGGCAGCTAAATCATGCTGCAGGTATCCTGCACTCGACTATGAAGCGCCTCAAAAGTTTGTTATGAATAATTTTTTGAATAAAACCATTTGGATTACAGGTGCTTCCTCAGGAATTGGCGAAGCGCTTGCAACCCAATTGAGTAATACCCGGTGTAACATAATTATTTCAGCACGCAGACTCGATGAGTTAAACCGAGTATCGGCCAATTTGAGCAATAGTGCTGCTACTATACATGTAGTTGAGCTAGATCTCGCTAGACAGCCTTCGCTTGAAAGTGCGGTTGAAAAGGTATTCAAATTGACCAATAGGGTAGATGTGCTCATTCTCAATGGAGGTATTAGTCATAGGGGGGCGGTTTCTGAAACCCTTATGGATGTACATCGTCGTATCATGGAGGTCAATTATTTTGGCACCATTTCGCTTACCAAATTGGTGTTGCCTTATATGCTCAATCAGAAATACGGTCAAATAGTGGTTATCAGCAGTGTGGTAGGCAAATTTGCTACGCAATTGCGCTCAGCTTATGCTGCCTCTAAGCATGCTTTGCATGGGTTCTTTGATGCCCTGCGCTCTGAAGTGTACAACAATGGTATTGATATTACAATCATATGCCCGGGGTATATACGTACCAATATTTCTGTAAACGCCCTTACTGCCAATGGTACAACCCACAATAAGATGGACGACAACCAGAGAAATGGTATGGAGCCTCTAACTTTTGCCAAGAAAGCACTTAAGGTTATTTCTGCACGTAAGTTTGAGGCTTACATAGGAAGTAAAGAAGTATTGGGGGTGTATCTGAAAAGATTTTTTCCTGCCATTTTTGCTAGAATTATTCGTAAACGTAAAGTAACATAGAACTTTAAAAATCTGATAGAATGAAAAAAATATTGGTATCATGGTTGGCCAACATGAATGATTTTATAAAAGGTACCGAAGTAAATACTGCAGGTCCTACCATGAATTTTCACAGGTATCATTTTATCGATTACGACAAGCATTACATCATGCTTACCAAAGATAGTATTGAGAAAGGCAATCAGCTTGTGGTACAATTAAAAACAGATTTTCCGGCTCACAAGGTAGAGTTGTTCCCGGTAGATATTGCCAATATTTCTGATTTACATTTGGTTAAAAGCTACGAAGAACAGTTTCTTATCAAATTTCGTGATTATCAGATTGACATATATTTTTCGCCCGGCTCATCCATCATGCAGGTCGGTTGGTATATATGCCATACTTCACTTGGGTTGCATACCAGGTTGGTGCAACTTATGCGTCCTGAGTTTTCTTACAACAAAGCTGAGCCTGATTTGCTGACTATTGATGTTGAGCAGGTTAAAGAGCCATATACAGCTTACATCAAGATGGAATCGAGCAGAAAACCTGCACTCGATGATAATTTCATCATGACCAATAGTATTCAGGATATATATAACAAAGCATATCGGATTGCGCAAGCTGCTCATGTATCTGTACTCATACAGGGTGAGTCTGGAACAGGCAAAGAGCATCTGGCTCGCACCATACATGCGCGTTCTCCCCGCAAAATGAACCGATTCGAGGCTATTAATTGCGCTGCCATGAGCGATCAACTGCTCGAAGCAAGACTGTTTGGATACAAAAAAGGGGCTTTCACCGGTGCCAATGATGACAGAGAGGGCTTGCTTGAGTATTTAAACGGGGGAACAATATTTTTGGACGAAATAGGCGATATATCTCCCATGATGCAGGTATTGCTTTTGAGATTCTTGCAGGAAGGTGAAATACAGCCTATAATGGGGAAAGTTAAAAAAGTGGATGTTCGCGTAATTGCTGCCACCAACAAGGATTTGGTGACTCTTTGCAACCAAGGAAAATTCAGGTGGGATTTGTACTACCGTATGGCTATGGCTGAGTTGGAGTTGCCATCGCTCGAAGCCCGAGGCAAAGCTGAAAAACAGATTTACCTCGAAAAATTTCTCATCAATAAACAAATTCTGTTTAAGCGCACTAAAGCGCTAATTCTTAAGAAAGAAGCTCTCGATGCTATTCTTGAATACCCTTTCCCGGGCAATTTGCGCGAAATGGAAAATTTGATCGATAATTTGTATGTCTTTTGCGATAAAGATGTAAAATTGAGAGATTTGCCAAAAAAAGTTCATCAGGTTTCAAATCCGAGTGCACCCGAAACAATGGATGCAATTGAGGCAAGGTATATTAAAAAAGCTTTGGCATACTACAATGGCAACCTCAACCAAACTGCACGTGCTTTAGATATTGCGCTAAATACGCTCAAAAGCAAAATTCGTAAATATCAATTGCGATAAATATTGACGTATCATTACAGCAAAAATCTATAGATAAGATTTTGCATCTTATTATAATTTTGCCCGGCTGAATAGTATTTCAGTCGGGCTTTGTTTTTAAAAAATCGTTCGGTTTCATTTTCATCTCCTGAAAGCTTGAAACTGAATACGATTTTCAATTGGTGTTCAAAGCGCTTAAATCTTATTGCTTCACCTATATCTCTAGTGGTTACTCGTGCTTTACTTGATTGTGACTTTATTTTTCACCCTATTGAAAATATATTTTATTCCTTTCTGCCTGATAGTTACACGCCGGTAATCGCTCATATAAGTGATAAAAAAAGGAGCATTCTGGTTAATAAAATGTCCGTTTTCTTCTTCAAAATCTGCCTCAAATTCTGTAGCACCTAAGGCGGAATACCTGCCTAACCGGATTTTTGCATTTGAGACCTGCTTTACCCAAAACCACGAACCTTGTCCTTCTCCAGCAAGCCATTGTGCTTGTATTGGTAAGTTTTTTGGGCGAACAGGTGCCGGTAGGGTATTGTTCAACCATTCTTTTGTTGGTTTGGGAGGACAGAAATTAATTTCGTCAAACTGTTTTTCAAGCACTCTTTTGTTGCCGAAAGCCCTTACATTAGTCAGCGTGGTAGGTGTGAGGGGGATAAAAAAGTTAAGTTTTATTTTTTGCCACCAATTTAACCTTCCGGCATTCAGTATATCACATACAAAACGAGAGCAGTTTGAACCACCTTTCTGAAAAGGACCATATTTTATAGGACTCTCATTTACCAGGCTCATTGCTTTATCATATGCATTTTTGAAGTCAATGCTAGTATACGCTGAATGCAGATTTCCAAAACCATGAAACACATCGCTGCTTTGAAGTTCTATCAGTATCTGCGAATAATTAACTAAAGTGTTTGTCTTTAGGTTTATTACTGGCTTAGACTTGAGTGCCAATTCCGGGTCGGTATCGGCACATCTGGCTCGTCCAAATCCATAGGGTGCATGGTAACGGCCAAAATCGAAATAGTGCGCTGCAGATGTCTCTGAATCGATTAGTACTATTGCAGCATGCCCCACTTTGTAAAAATGGTTTTTGGCTATTCCAATGGCATTCATCATAGGATCGTACCATGAATTTACTTGTTTACATAAAGTAGTAGGCCATGCAATTACTATTGCATATCCGGATATTGAATTAGATGACATTCTCAGTTTATCAATAGGTTAGACCAGCAAATTTTTTAAGCTCTTCAAGGTCTACATGGTCGTCAATATTTTTGCCATAGTGTGCCTTTACTATTTTAAATTGCTCGTTGATGAAAAAATCGGCTGGCACAAGCGAGTTGGTTACGCCTTTCTCTTTTTCCGCTGATACATTCAGTGTTTTTGCTTCCTGCATGGTTTTGCGTATATCTGATTTTACAAATGTTTTTAGCATTTTTACTACTGATGACTCTACACCGTATTGTTTGTATATTTTGAGGTGGGTATCTGAAATGATAGGAAATGGTGCTATGCCTTGATGCAATACGCTTTTAAGTAGACGTTCTTTTTCGCTTTCAAAAAACAAAATCATCTGCACTCCACTTTTCTGCAACCTTACACTATGGCCTATAAGCCTGTTTACTCTGACATTACAAAAAGGACAGTTTACGTTTCGCATGAATGTGAGTATTACCTTTTTACCAATGAAATCTGAAAGTTTGATTTTATTCCCATGTATATCTTGGGTTTCAAAATCTATAGCTGATATTCCGGATTGTAGCTTCATTTGTGTTCAATACTAATGTGGTTATATTTTCAGGTACAAAAGTATACGGAATAGATTATTCTGAACCAGTGACCCACATTTTTTTAAACAAAAATGTTTATTAGCTTCTGCATTTTCTTGTAAGATGCTGGGCGAATGGGGTTGAAATAGGTAACAATATAATAATATAAGATTAGTTTTTCACAAGTAGGAATTTGGTAGCTTTGTAACATTAAAATTGAATTTCAATAACTATGAAAAAACGATTGAGCATCATTCTCATTTTCGCACTTGTTGTTACTACTTATTCGTGTAATTCGGGTAAAAGTGACTCAGACAAAGCGCTGAAAGGTGAGATAAATATTGATGGATCTAGTACTGTATTCCCGATTACTGAGGCTATAGCTGAAGAATTTCGTATGGTATATCCTGATGTGAAAGTTACTATTGGTGTATCTGGCACCGGTGGAGGATTTAAGAAATTTGCCCGCAAAGAAACACATATTTCTAACGCATCCACATTGATAAAAGATAGTGAGATACAATTATGTAACGAAAATAATGTAAAATTTATAGGACTTGAGATCGCCATTGATGGCATGGCTGTAGTTGTAAACAAAGATAATAACTGGGTTGAAACGCTGACAGTAGAGGAATTAAAAAAAATATGGTCGCCTGAAGCTCAAGGTACTATAATGAAATGGAACCAAATACGAAGCGAATGGCCCGATAAGGAAATACATCTGTTTGGTCCTGGAGTAGCTTCTGGTACTTTCGACTATTTTACAGATGCCATAGTAGGTAAAAGTGGCTCGAGCCGTGGCGATTTTACTGCTAGCGAAGACGACAATGTTTTGGTGCAAGGCATCAAGGGCGATTTGTTGTCTTTAGGCTTTTTCGGTTTGGGTTATTATGAAGAAAACCAAGCTCATTTGAAGGTAGTTGCTGTTGACAATGGCAAAGGACCTGTTTTTCCATCACTTGAAACTATTACCAATGGTACATACAGCCCACTATCTCGCCCTCTTCTCATTTATATAAATAGTGAAGCTGCTAAAAAAGAAGAAGTTCAGGCATTTGTAAGATTCTATTTAGACAATGCGCCTGTTCTGGTGAAAGAAGTAGGATACGATCCACTACCCCTTGGAAAGTATGCCGAACAAAAACTGAAATTCGAAGATTTTTTAAAATCTCTGAACTAAATTTGTAGCAATATTTATAAAATGATTTCTTCCCACAGAAAAAGAAGAAAAAAAGAACTTTACATAAAACGGTTGCTTCAGTTCTCTGCTGGAATTACTGTTCTTACTACTTTGGGTATAATCTTCATATTTGTGTATGAAGCAATTTATTTTTTTAAAGAAGTTTCAATTGTTCAATTTTTCACTGAGTCTGAGTGGACTCCACTTTTTGAAAATAAAAAGTATGGTATAATGGCACTCTTGAGTGGCACCATACTTACTACAACCATTGCTGTAGGGTTTGCAGTTCCAATTGGCCTGTCTATAGCGATTTATCTGAGTGAATATGCAAACAAACGGTATAGAAATATTGTAAAGCCATCGCTCGAATTATTGGCTGCTGTACCTTCTGTTGTGTATGGCTTTTTTGCATTATTAATAGTTACTCCTATACTTCAGTCGTTTATTCCCAGTCTATCCGGATTCAATGCTTTGTCTGCTGGTTTGGTAATGGGATTCATGATAGTCCCCTTTGTTACTTCGCTCAGCGAAGATGCACTTTCATCTGTTCCAAACAATTTGCGCGAAGCTTCCTATGGCATGGGTGCTACCCGTTTTCAAACTGTTTTTCGCATTACTTTGCCAGCTGCCAACTCAGGTGTCATTGTGGCCATTATTCTGGCCATTTCGCGTGCAGTAGGCGAAACCATGATTGTGGCCATAGCTGCCGGCCAACAACCCCGACTCACATTCGACCCCACCGTACCAATAGAAACCATTACTTCCTATATTGTGCAGGTTAGCTTGGGGGATGTGGCTCAAAATTCACTTGAGTATCGAACTATTTTTGCAGCTGGGGTTACACTCTTCATTTTTACTTTTATACTCAATAATATAAGTTTTTATCTGAGAGCCAAATTCAGAAAACAATATGCGCAATAGGAGAAAAAATATAATTGTTGATAAATTATTTGAGATTTGGGGACTCATGAGTTCTTTTGTAGGTATTATCCTACTCTTGTTTTTTATAGGTCAAATATTTGCAGATGGCATTGGGCGTATCGATTGGGATTTTCTCACCTCCTTACCATCGCGCAAACCTGAAAATAGTGGCATATATACTGCTATGCTGGGCTCGGTATGGCTACTAGTACTTACGGCATTATTCTCTTTCCCATTGGGCGTTATGGCTGGTATATATCTCGAAGAATATCAAGAAGATGGCGTGTTTGCCTATTTGTTGGAAGTGAATATTACAAACCTGGCAGCTGTACCTTCTATTATTTACGGCCTGCTTGGGCTTGAAATCTTTGTTCGTGCGTTTATGCTCGATGCGTCGTTGCTTGCGGGTGCTCTCACTTTGTCACTACTTATATTGCCCATCATCATAGTTACCACCCGAGAGGCCATTCGCACAGTGCCTCAACTGATTAAAGATGCTTCGTATGCACTTGGTGCTACCAAATGGCAAACAATATGGCATCAAACTCTTCCCGCTTCATTTGGAGGAATACTTACAGGGGTCATACTTGCGCTCTCTCGCGCTGTGGGTGAAGCCGCGCCCCTCATAGTGGTGGGAGCACTCGCATATGTACCTTTTGCGCCTAGTTCGCCACTTGACCAGTTTTCTGCCATGCCAATTCAAATTTTTAACTGGATTTCGCGTCCTCAGGCTGGTTTTGCCATCAATGCAGCTGCTGCTATTATCATTCTTCTTATTATTACTTTTATGATGAATGCTTTTGCTATGTATCTCAGGTATAAATGGCAAAAAAAAATTAAATACTAAATCATGTTTTCAATTACAAGTCCAAATACTTTTATCAATAAATTTGCAGATATAGAAAATAACATGGACAATTTGCAAGACCAATATAGCAAGATTCAAGTTGAGCAGGTAAACACATTTTATGGCGATTTTCAAGCTCTGAAAAATATCAATATGTGTATTGATGATTTTTCCATTACTGCTTTTATTGGTCCTTCTGGATGCGGAAAGTCTACTTTTCTGCGAAACCTGAACCGTATGAATGATTATATTTCCGGTTTCAGGATTGAAGGTTCTGTAAAAATCGACAATATAGATATTTACCACAAATCTGTAGAAGTAGAACAACTCAGAAAGGAAGTTGGTATGGTTTTTCAAAAGGCAAATCCTTTTCCTAAATCCATATTCGAGAATGTGGCTTATGGGCTCAGAATTCAGGGCATTAAGGACAAGGAGTTCATTGCTTCGCAGGTTGAAAAATCGTTGAAACAAACAGCATTGTGGGACGAAGTAAAGGACCAACTCAGTAAAAATGCCATGTCCTTATCCGGTGGACAGCAACAGCGTGTGTGTATTGCACGTACGTTGGCAGTTGAGCCATCTATAATTTTGATGGATGAGCCTACCTCTACGCTCGACCCTATAGCTACTAGCAAAATCGAGGATTTGATGCTCGAACTCAAAAACTCTTATACCATTGTGATAGTTACCCACAACATGCAACAAGCTGCCCGTATTAGCGATTATACCGCCTTTTTCTATATGGGAAATCTTGTTGAGATGGATAAAACTACCAGAATTTTCACCAATCCTAGCCAGAAGAAAACTGAAAGCTATGTAAGTGGTCAATTTGGATGATCTTTTTAATCAGAAAAGTATAGATATAATATATGAGCCAATTAACTAAAGAGTTGTTGTATCTTAAGGAAATAGCATCCGAAATGATGGAGCTTGTAAAATCACAGTTTATTCATTCAAAACAGGCTATTATTCAATTCGATACCGGACTTGCTGAGTCGATTTTAAGGTCTGAATCAAGGGTAAATGCGTTAGAGCTGACCATAGAGAAGGAATGCGAAAATATGATTGCTCTCTATCAGCCGGTAGCTACTGATTTGCGCATGTTGCTTTCAGTTTTCAAATTTGTATCTGATCTGGAGCGTATGGGCGACCACGCACGCTATTTTGCAAAAGCACTGATTGAACGAAATGAACCATTTGATGCAAAAATAATTGAGTCGTTAGAACTGAGTGTTTACTTCAATGATCTCAGTGTTATGTTTGATGATGTGATCTATGCCCTCAATAGCCAGGATACTAGTGTAGCCCGCAATGTTTTCAGAAAAGACAAAGAAATAAACCGTAGGTTCAAATCTTCGGTAGCGTTTCTGAACCAAGAAATACTTCAAAGTCCTAAGCCAGACAATGATATTATACTTTTGCACTCGATAGTGGCGCGCTTGGAGCGTACTGCTAATTTGCTGACTAATATTGCAGAAGAAATAATTTTCCATGTGGAGGCAAAGGTGATTAAGCATAACAAGCAGATAAAAAAGGAACTGAGGGAAGGTATTTGACCAAAGACTTAATTGGAATTGAAAATTCTTTAGTACGAAAAGGCTGTTTATATAAAACGGCGGGAAGCAAGGTCTTAGAAACACTTCAGCTTAAATTTACTGCTTTTCGCCCATTCTGGTTTTATTGATCGGATTAGCCTTTTATAGTATCTCTTTTGGTTGATTATTTGAAGGCGAATCTGCCTAAAACCCAGTAAAAATTGCTGATAAAATGATGAAGTTTAAAAGATTCTTTCCTTCTCGATGTATTTTTGGTAAATACTGTTCATAAGGCCATTTCACAGGTAATTTGCTGAAGTAGGCTTGGACGCACGTGCATTGCTGTGGATATTTTAGATATGACAAAAAAATAGATTCCAATTCAGTAATGTATCTCAATCTTGGTCTTTCATTTTGAAACGTACTATACATGAGTATGAGTAGTAGAGTATTCTTCTGTTCAACTCTTTTTTGTTTTGCGATTCTTGCTTGCAGCACCAGCACTATGGTAGCCATAAAAGGAAAACTGATAAAAAATTGCCTGAATAATATCGCTGAGTGTGAAATTTTTATTCGAAACCAAAACTGGGGCTTCACCCATACTTTGCACCCGTCGTATGGCTATGTTTTTATTCAAAATTAGTTTGCAATTTTTTAGTACAGATATAGGAATATAATCCAAAGTTACTTCGTCTTCATCATTGTTCGCACCGTTTTGCCTACGTTTGCCTCTTATTTCCGGCCTCATTTCAAATTCTTCTTCATCTGCAGATATCAGCCAATAGAACTCAATAAAATCAATACGTTCGTCATCGGGCATTTTTTTTTGGGTGTTAAATTCATGAATGAGCACTTTTAAGGAGCTTTCTGTTAGAAATGGAGAGTATATTTTTTCTAACCAAACTTGCTCTTTTATAAGCAATTTAAATAAATGGCCGAGAGTTACATCATCTGCTATCTGAGTATTAACAATCAACTTTTCAATTATTGCACCCGGTATGTTGCTCAAATTGCTTTGCGCTCGTTTTTGAGCATTTTTATAGAAAAGTATCTTGTTTTTGTATATTTTGACTACATCCATAGTTTTTCTTTATGATTTGGCGATTTTGGATGCGTGGGGGCGCTACTGTCATTAAGTTGCAATTTAGTTCATTTTGATTAAAATATATTATCATTTGCACTTAATTTATGTGAATAGATTGACTCTACTTTTTAGATGAACTGCTTCGATTCATTTTATAAGGGGATTTTGAAAATGCTGGCATACCTATATTGAATACTTGAATATTTTGAATATGATGGTGCCCTTTGGCAAGTCAGGTGTTGAATTGTATTATTAAGTGCGTAATGAACGGTTTAGATAAATGACCTTCAAAATTCAATCAAATTTTGATGTTTTATCCTAAATGGTAGATAACTAGGGTTTTATAAATTTATTCTTAGTTGTCGATTTGTCTAAGATCTGAAGAATTATGGCGATAGTATGAATCGGTATTTATGTAAATATAATTTTCATTTCGGGCATCATTTTTCTTTTGTCAATTATTGCCTCTATTTTTTTATATGCGAACTTTTATAGTTGAGCTAATGCTCAGAAATACAATGACATGAGTAATTGGCACATGCTTTGAAATACAATATATGTATTGTTTTATTATTTGGCACAGTGAGGGTATTGGTATATACGAAATGGCCCTCTCGTATCGCATCGGTGGATGTACCTATATCTTTTTTCTTTTGGTTTAACATTTTGAATGCACAAAATTAGACTTGAAATATTATAAATTAAGTGGTTATGAAGGAATATTCAATAAATTCTATTTTTGATTTTGGTAAGTATAAAGGCGAATGGCTTCGAAAGGTGTTGACATCGGATCCGGAATATGTGAAGGACTGTATTCAAAAAGTTGAGTTCTTCAGAATGCGTATCGAATCCTTTTCTGAGATTTTGCAGTACATCCCAGATAACCAAATGGACATGAGCACCCAACGAGCCTTTTTTATAAAAGCCTCAGAACTTACCAATTATTACAATGAGGAGTATTGACAAATGGTGCCGTGGTATGTGATAAGATTAAAGTATACTATTTGCAATTTTTTACTAGGCGTTTTTGCGATTCATCTGAACCTAGGGTTGCGCCCATACGCCAGGCTGCACAAGCATTTATGAGGTCTCCCATTTCATATTTCACATTTCCGAGCATGGTGTATGCGTCTTTATTTTTTGGTTCGTGGTCTATTACTTGCGTCAAATCACGTTCTGCAAGTTTGAGCGATTGACCATTTTTATATATTTCTGCACGCAGAAAAAGCCAATTGGATTTTGCAGGCTCTAATGCAATGGCTGCACTCAGGTATTTGAGCGCAGTCATTGCATCTTCTTCTTGCCGCAAATAATACTCACCAAGTGCTGCCAAGCTTTCTGCATCTGTTTCACATATTATTCGGGCTATGTTCAGCTCGCTATTGTTTAATATGTTATGGCTGAGCACTGCTGCTTGTATGTATGTTTTGAATATGTGTGTACTATAGGGATGAGCTTTTAGTAACTGCTCGCAATGGACATATGCCTTTTTGTGATTCGTTCTTATTAAAAGATTCGCCATTTGCTCTGCAACAGGAAGGGGTATTTTCTTATATTCTATCAAGTTGCAGATATATCTCGTTGCGGTCCGGGTATGTATTCAGAAACTGATTTATGAGTTTTTCTGCAGTCTCGTATTTATTCAATTGTATCTGATAGTCTATTTCGCCTAAGTCGGCAGCCCAAGCTGTGTATTGCAGTTCATTTACAGCTTGCATGAATGACTGTGTATTCCTGTATTTTGCGAATATTGAATCTTTGAGTATCTGGTTGCGGAAAGGTCTGCCATGCTGGTGTATTGATTGCTGAAGTTGATAGAAGACATTTGCCTTTTCCTCAATTTGTATATACGCCTGGGCAAGCGCAAATCGGACTTCTTCAGTGTTAGTACATTTCTCAAGAATTTGTATAGCAGAATCGGGC